>CAYZOL010000001.1:0-3616 GCA_964480325.1 uncultured Candidatus Saccharibacteria bacterium
TAAAACCTCATAGGTAATTGAGGGCATAGTAATTACTAATTCTAAGCTAAACTCTCTTTTAAGCCTTTCCGTTATTATTTCCAAGTGAAGCATGCCTAAAAACCCAGCACGAAATCCTCTGCCAAGTGAGCCGCTAGATTCCTCTTCGTATGAAAATGAAGAATCTGAGAGTTTCAGCTTACCCAAGGATAGCTTGAGCTCTAAAAAGTCATCTGCGTCTTCTGGAAAAATAGAAGCCCACACCACTGGCAATGGGTTCATATATCCAGGCAGTGGAGGCAGTGGGTTCTTGAGCATTGTAATTGTGTCTCCAACTGATGCTATACCAGGCTTTTTAATCCCAGTAACTATATAACCCGTTTCTCCACTAGATAAATATGGTCTTGGAGTTTCCTCAGGAGAAAAAATACCCACCTCAAGTGCAGTAAATTTTTCTTTAGAAACACCAAAAAGCAAGTTATCCCCACTGCTTACTTTACCATCTAGTATCCTCACGAAAACTATCACTCCCTTATGGTTTGAATATTTAAAGTCAAACACAAGCGCACGTAAATTATTATCACCTTTGTATGTTTCCACAGGGGGAGATACCTTTTTGATAATTTCCTTCAATAAATTCTCTACTCCCTCTCCTGTTCGGCCGGACACCATGAGTACTTCTTCAGGGTTACAACCTAGCAGTAATACGACTTCTTCTTTAACTTCTTCTACTCTTGAAAGTGGTGAGTCTATTTTGGACAAAACTGGAATTATTCGAAGTCCCCCTTCGCGAGCCATAGCCAAAGTGGTAAGAGTTTGTGCCTGTACACCTTGAGTAGAGTCTACAAGCAAAATTGAGCCTTCTACTGCCTTTAGAGCACGGGATACCTCATATGAAAAATCTATATGTCCAGGAGTATCAATTAAGTTCAAAACATAATTTTCATTATTGTATTTATACTCCATCCTAACTGGCTGCATTTTTATAGTTATTCCACGTTCACGTTCAAGCTCCATGGAGTCAAGGACTTGGTCACGCATCTTGCGGGTTTCAATAGTGTGTGTTATTTCAAGCATCCTGTCTGCCAAGGTGCTTTTACCATGGTCTATGTGGGCAATAATTGAGAAGTTTCGTATATGTTTTAAATCCATATAGACATATTAGCAGAAAAGCTTACTCCAAGAAACTACCCGATTGGTGGTTCCAAAGCGTGGAATAATAGCCACCTTTTTCTAGCAACTCTTTGTGGGTACCCTCTTCTACTATTTTACCACTGTCTAATACTATAATTCTGTCCATTTTCTGAATTGTCGAAAGCCTATGAGCCACAACAATTGTGGTTTTGTCTTTCATTAATTCACCAAATGCATTTTGAATGTATGATTCATTAATACTATCGAGTGAACTTGTAGCTTCGTCAAGTATTAGTATCGGTGCGTTTTTCAGCATCGCTCTAGCAATGGAAACTCTCTGCCTTTCACCGCCTGAGAGTTTTACCCCACGCTCTCCTACAAGGGTATCATAACCCTTGGACATCTGGTTTATAAAGATATCAGCATAAGCAAGCTTGGCGGCTTCTTTAATTTCTTCTTTAGTGGCGTTATCTTTAGCATAACCAATATTCTCTCCGATGGTACGATGGAACAAAATGGACTCCTGTGGCACATACGAGATGTTCCTTCTTAAATCATATTGAGTAATATTGGCAATATTCTGTCCATCGATTAGTATCTCTCCATTGTTGGCATCAGCAAACCTAAGGATAAGTTTCGTTATGGTGGATTTACCTGACCCCGAGTGTCCAACTAGACCCACCTTCTCTCCTTGCTCTATTTTTAAATTAAAGTTATCTAACACATCTGCTCCGTCCTTATAACTAAATGAGACATTTTTAAACTCAAGCGCACCATACTTAATTTTACACTCCTCTGGATTTTCCGGGTCTTTGACCTCTATTTCTGTCTCAAAAATATTTACCATTTCCTGTGCATCGGTTAATGCTTCCATAAAATTTGTAAGTCCAGAAGAAAGGTCCCAAATTCTGTCAATAATTCCTATAAGATATACATAAGCCATCACAAAAACACCTACTGTAATTTCACCACTTCTCCATAAATTAAACATTGTGTATAAAATAAAAATGTGAAACCCGGTCATTAACAAAGCCTGAAAAGCATGTCGGATGGCAGAAAATCTATGTGCAGTGTAGATACGATCTCTAAAAAAAGAGGTCACTCCCTTAAAGTATTGAAATTCTTTTTCAAATGCAGAAAATATCTTAATGTTAGAAACGTTGGTTAGTGAATCCGCTAATACACCAGTAAGCCTAGAGTCGGCTTCCGCTCTTTTAATGTCAATTTTTATTTTTTCTTTAACAAAAAGAATAATAATTAAACTATAAATAATACACCAAATTACAAAGTAGGATGCCAGCACCTTTGACTGAAAATAAAGCATTACAGCCGAACTAATAATAATAGTTAAGGTAGACCAAAAATTTTGAATAATAGTGTTTGCAATAGTATCAAAAGATTTTGCAAAACGTTTAGTCTTGGCTACTAAACTACCCGCAAAACTATTTGAATAAAAACCATATGAGTGGAGTAATAATCTTTTAAAAGAAAAATTATAAATGTCCTTTGTAGCGTTCGGGAAAAATCTAATTTGAACCCACTCGGAGTATCTTGACATTAAAAGAGAGATGGCCAGTGAGAAGCCTAAAGCTACAAGTAATAGCATCGCAATCTCATAACGGGCATCAATAGAAAGCAAACTATTGTTGAGTGTATCAATAATAGTTTTGTATATATAACCACCTACTGAATTAGAAAAAATAATTCTCCCTAGTCCAAAAAGAAACAAAGAGAAAAACCCAACCCTATATGGTTTAATAAAAACGTATAAATATCCAAATACTTTTCTAAATGAAAACATAAAATTGCCCCAAAGTGGGGCGGTTTTTTTAATATAACACAGAAACTCTTATTTTTAAAGCTCTTCTTGCGAAGGCATTAATATTTTTGTTTTCCAGAATTTTGTTTTCAAGGTGTTGCCAAGAGTCCTTAGTTCTTCATTTTTTAGGAAATAAAGTACTATTACCCCAGCCACAATTCCAAGGATTCCGGAAAGTAAACCTTGCAAGAACACCCCCCAGAATGTTTCGGTACCAAAAACGGGTGAAAAGGCATTTAAAGAAAGGTATGAAACTCCACCAATGAAAAATGACGCACCTAAACTCTGGAAAAATGTCTTAAAAATAAAATGCTCATTGGGCATGAAGTCGTTTCTTATAAAGAACCAGAGTAGCAAAAAGTTAACAAGAGTACCAATACTATATGCTAACGGCAACATTAATACTTCTGTGCCAGGTACATCCGAAATTTTAAGTAAGGATTCAAAAAAGTATCTAAATATGTCGTTATGCCTAAAAATGTACAAAAATAAATATGAAAAAGTGACAATAAGAACTGAAGAAATAAAATTTATATAAAGAGGCTTCTTTGTATTTCCAACTGCATAATATGCTCTAGCAAAAAGAGCAATTAGGCCTTGCCCAAGTATCGAAATTGAAAAAACAGCAAGAGAAGCAGCTACTAGCCTAGTGTTCTCCCAAGTAAAGGAACCAGACCCCAAAAT
>CAYZOL010000001.1:3716-32450 GCA_964480325.1 uncultured Candidatus Saccharibacteria bacterium
TACTTTTTTTATATTTGCAAAGTCAACTTTTCCAGAAAATCTTAGCACGAAACCGCAAGAAGAGGCAGCAAATGCTTGCACTAGGAAATGAAGTATCGCCCCAATCACTACTCCATATGCCAGACCCGAAATTCCAAAATAGGGATACAAAAACAACACACCAAATATAATACCCAAGTTGTAAAAAATTGGACTTAACGCGTAAATAAAAAATTTACGAAAAAGCTGAGTCACGGATCCAAATAAATTTGATAGACCTAAGAATATTGGAGATAATAGCATTATTCTCGACATCTCCACTACTTTTGCCTGCATTGCTGAAGAAAATCCTGGGGCAACTTTTGGTACCAAATATGGCATATACATAAACACGATAAATGAAACAAAAACCATAGCATACAAAAAGACAGTAAAAATCTCATTCAAGAATTGTTTTGCTTCCTTTGTTACTTCACTTCCATTCATCCTTGCAACAATAAATGGTATAAGTACCGTAATCGATACTAAAGAAGCAATAGACACAAATATAAAGTCAGGAACTCTAAAAGCTAAATAGTACGCATCCAAAACATTTGACGGACCAATATAATGAGCAATAGAGCGGTCTCTAAATAGACCTAATACCTGCGAAAAGAGTGCAAAAAATCCCAATAGAAATGCTGCCTGATTTATGTTTTCATATTCCTTGCCAAAAATTCTGAATATCTTCTCCATCCTTATTTAGATTACTACGGAGTAGGATTAGTGTCTTTAGTATTGTTTTCAGCTGGTGTCGTAGCTTCAGGAGTAGAAGTAGGAACGGAACCAGTTTTTATCAAAGTAACAAAATCATTGAGGTCTTTGTTTCCAGGGTAAAGTGCCAACGCCTGTTCAGCATAACTGACCGCAAGCTGTTGATTGCCACTCTTTTTTTCAACCTTTGCCAGTACTATCATTGCATCAACAAAGTCCCCTTTAAGGGTGAGTGCCTCTGTCGCGTAGTCCCGAGCTTCCTTTGTCTTGTCTTGCTGAAGATATGCATTCGCTATTGAAAGTTTTAGTCCAGGATTTAGCGGATTTAGTTCGGAAGCTTTTTGGTATGCAGCAATAGCATTATCATATGCTCCCTCAGAGCCAAACAATCCTGTTGAATAATATATAGCGCCTAATGATTGAAAGTTTAAATAATTTTTTGGATTATAGTTCGCAGCAAGACCCGCGCCATTAATAGTGGAATCTAAATCAAACTTCAATTCCTCTTTTTCAACATCAGTTAATGCACTATCTTTATATATTAGGTTTGAAAGTTTTGCTAAATAAACATTTGAGTACGTTCTGTAGTAAAGGTCATTTGGGTAAAGTAAAATCGCCTTAGATATTGCTTTTTCGGCAACATTAATTTCTTTTGTAGTAATTGCATTTTCAAAATAATACACTGATGCAAAACGTTCAAGGAATTTAAAAGATACACCTGCACTTGCAATCATAATAAAAACAAGTGAAAGTATAGTAAAAAATTTCCTTTTAGTTCCATCCACAAACGACAGGCTCCACTCTCTTTCCTCTTTTACTGATGAAGATATGCCAATATATACTCCGAGTAAAGCAAAAGTGAGTAAAAATGATGCTGAACCGGCAGAGTAAAAGAACAATGAAGCAAGCATATATAGCGCAATAAGGAAAAAGATCGATACCTCATAACCTAAACTTTTCTTCATTGCTGTGAAGATGGTCTTTACCCCGTTTATTAAAAACAGCACAATAAAAGCAAACCACGCAAGAACACCCATAATTCCAGTAGTGATAGCAAGAGTTGGTATTAAGCCAGAGCCATAGTTAAAAGATGAGTCCCAAAATAAAGATTGATTTATAATTGCAGGTTTATACATTGCCCATGCTTCAGCAAATCTATTAGGCCCTACACCAAACAGTGGATCAGTTTTAAAGGTAGCTTTAGCAATGGTCATTGTAGATGAAAAAGATGGGCCAACTTCAGAGTCAGATACACCAATTAAGTTTGGTAAGTAGCTACCTATAAATTGCCCAGACATAACAAACAAAAGTGAAACAATAACAACTGCAAAAGAAAATGCAGGGAAACTTGCTTCTCTCCTTGAAGAAAGTGATATGCGGTAAATAAAAATTACCATTGCAAAAATTCCGAGCAGTGTCCAAACTAGAGAAAAGTTCACTACTGCTGCCATAATTAGCGTAAATACCACAATTCCACCCATTAATAGCTTAACTTTTCTTGAAACATCTAGAAATTCTACAGCAAAAAGTGCCATCAAATTTACTAGGCCAACCAAAATACCAAAACTGTTCCAAGAGCCAAACAAGTTCCCGGCCTTACCTCCAAACACCCCAAATGACAGCGTGTTTGGCATTATGAAACGCAAAATTTGAAAAAACAAGATAAATACAAAAGAAGAAAGTAAGCCGTAAAATATAATTTTACCTTTTTTCTCATCCTTGATTATGAGAGCACTTACTAGCATTAACATAAAACTAGCAAACATGAACCAAAATGTTCCTGTATCTAACATTATACCAAACATTGAAATCTCTGCCCCCCCTGACAATAAAGATGAAACCAAGAAAACGAGTGTAACTACTGCCCCTGAAAGCAGTACCCAAGATTTTGGAATTACTATCTCCCCATCGGAAAATCGTGCAGCCGCCCATGCAATAACAGTAATCGCCAAACCAACAACCAGCAAAAGGTTCTTCGCATTTTCAATCGGTATGCCAGTAAAAGGCAGGAAGAAGAGCGGTAAAATTACTATTACACTAAATAGCGACCAAAACGAAATCCTATCTAAAATGTTTGATAACATATATTTTGTTTTTTGCGTCTACACCAAGACGATATTAAAGTTTTAATTTAATAAAAATAATAATTAATAATAGTTAAATTTATTTCTATTCGCGTGCGTACCCTTAATTATATAGAGCGTATTTTTAAAATGCAACCAAAAGACTATATCACAATGTTGATAAGTCTGTTTTTCACGTAAATTATTCTTTTAACTTCACTTTCACCAATAAATCTTGTTACTGCCTCATTTTTTATTGCTACTTTTTTAATGTCATCTTCACTAGTGTTTGCATTAATCAGCATCTCTGCCCTAACCTTTCCATTGACTTGAATGGCTATTTTTACTTCATCGTCCTTTATCAAATTCTTATCCCATTTTGGCCAGGTTGATAGATGAATGGATTTCTTCTCACCAAGACAAGACCAGAGCTCATCTGTCACATGTGGTGCAAACGGAGAAAGTATTTGTAAAAACTTTTTAAAGTCCTCGTGATTTATTTTTTCTACTTTTTCTATCTCATTGCCCAATATCATAAGCGCTGAGACAGACGTATTAAAACGCATGTTCTCAATATCCTCAGTTACCTTTAAAATAGTTCGATTAAGTACAGCTAAAAACTCTTTAGTACTTTTCACTTTTTTCCCTACTTTCCACTGTAATCTCCAAACTTTCTCCAGAAATCTCCTTGGACCTATAATGCTCTCGGTGCTCCAAGAGGCGTACTGGTCAAATGGACCAATAAACATTTCATAAAGTCTGAGCGTGTCTGCTCCGTAGGTTTTAACAATGTCATCTGGGTTGACCACATTCCCCCACCTCTTACTCATCTTGCGTCCGTCAGAGGCAAGTATCATTCCTTGGTTTCTCATTTTTTGAAATGGTTCTTCTGTAACTGCTACTCCTATATCGTATAAAAACTTATGCCAAAAACGAGAGTAAAGTAAGTGCCCTGTAGCATGCTCGGCGCCTCCTACGTACATATCCACATTTTTCCAGTATTTTATTTCTTTAGGGCTAGCTAGGGCCTTTTTATTCTTTGGATCCATATAGCGCAAGAAATACCAAGAAGATCCAGCCCATCCAGGCATAGTATTTACTTCATATCCTTTTGCAACCCAGGATTTTACCCCAGCGAGAGGCCCTTCAGCTTTTCCAGTCGGCTCATAAGACTTTACTTTTGGAAGCTTTAGTGGAAGCTTTTTAACTTCATGGATAATTCCATCTTTCCCTCTAAAAAGTGGAACCGGCTCACCCCAATACCTCTGCCTAGCAAAGATAGCATCACGCATTTTGTATTTTGTAACGATTTGACCAGAAACTTTTTTAATTATTTCTTTTACATCTACAAGTGGTTTATCTAATATTGGTAGATTATATACCTCAGCAAAAGCTCTATCTCTTTCATCGTGTGCCGGAACTGCCATAATTGCACCTGTACCATAATTTGCCAACACGTAGTCTGCAATCCACACTGGAATCTCTTCGTTGTTTGCAGGGTTTATCGCCTTTATTCCTTCGAGTTTTACCCCGGTTTTTTCTTTGCCTTCTCCTGTTCGTTCAGCCTCTTCTTTGTTTTTTGTGTTTTTAATATAACTTTCTACCTCTTTCCAGTTTGAAATATTATTTTTAAGTTTTGAGACTAATCCATGCTCTGGGGCCAAAACTACATAAGTGGCACCAAAAATAGTATCAGCTCGTGTGGTAAATATTTTTATTTTCTCACTACTATTTTTTATTGGAAATTCTATTTCTCCACCTTCACTTCTACCTATCCAATTTCTTTGGATTTCCTTTATTGATGGATTCCAGTCTACCCTATCAAGTCCGGAAATTAATCTGTCTGCATAAGCGGTAATCCGCATAAGCCATTGTTTTATTTTAATTTTCTCAACTGGATGACCTCCACGTTCAGAAATCATCTTGCCATCTTTCCCGTCGACTATTTCATCATTGGCCAATACCGTGCCTAGTTTTTGACACCAGTTTACTTCTGTCTCATCTTCATAGGCTAAACGATACTTCATCAATACTTCTTGTTGTTTTAGTTTACTCCAGGATTTCCATTCATTTTTAGTAAATATAGATACTTCTCCATGCGAGGCAGAGACATTTTTGTTGCCTACTTTTTCAAAAATTTTTATGAGATCCTTTATAGGCTGCGCTTTGTTCTTCTTTGTGTCATACCAAGAATTGTAAAGACCTAGGAATATCCATTGGGTCCATTTGTAGTATTCAGGATCAGTAGTGTTAACCTTGCGAGACCAATCATAAGAAAGCCCAATGAACGAGAGTTGCTTCTCAAAAGTTTTAACGTTTATCTGTACGGCTTTCTCTGGATTGATTTTATGCTCTATTGCATACTGCTCCGCTGGAAGACCAAAGGCATCATACCCCATAGGGTGAAGGACGTTGTATCCCTGCATTCTTTTTAGCCTAGCATACACATCACTTCCTATGTATCCTCTAGGATGCCCGACATGAAGTCCTACCCCAGAAGGGTATGGGAACATGTCTAGAACATAAAATTTCTTTTGCTTAGAATTATTTTTAGTTTGATAAACCTTTTTCTTTTCCCACACGCCCTGCCATTTCTTTTCAATTTTTAAGTGATTGTATTCTTTCATCCTGAAAATATTTAATTATTAATCTAAGATTACCTCTTATCGTATGGAGGATATATCTCTGGATCTATAGTACGCTCAAAGCATGTCCTACCCTCTTTGTGGTCCCAAGATTCATTTGTACCTCCACCAGGATATGGATATGAGGTTGTCACATCTCTGCCTTCCATCATGGGCACTACCACCCCTCCACCTTTGTATTCTTGCCAGCCTTGTGGCATTGGTTTTGAGAATGTGGCACAAAGCTCAAAAGTCATATCTTTTTTTACCGCATATTCGTAATTTATACCTTTTTCAAATTCTGGATCCACCGGTAGTGAATATCCGGAAATAGGGTTCACTAATTCCTCTAAGTTCTTGGGTAGTGTTTCCTTTTGTTGCCAATAACTTATTACCTGCCATTGAATGTTTTGCAAGTCAGTCACCCTTTTGTCGTCAAATCGCAAAAGCCTTTGCTCTGACGGAGAACCCATAACCATGAAACTCCACACAATGGCAAATAGTACCAAAGCAATGCTTCCAAGGGTAAAGACGATATTTATTTTTTTTGTGCCTTTTTGACGTAGGAGCAATATGTAGTATCCACCCACAACAAGCGCCACCACCAACGCAGAGAGTACTTTTAGTATAAACCTTGTTGTGATCTCCCCTGAAACGAAATATCTTACCAAAGTAACTAAGTCTATAACAACTACGATAGCAGACAAGAACAAGATAATATACACTGCCCACTTTCGCAGGATCTCATCTGTCTTACCCAGTCCTAGTGATATCTTCTTTTTCCAATAGTAAGTTACGACTAAGAAAACTGGAAAGAATATAATAAGCGTGGCAAGCGCCGTACGCATTGCATCATACTGATATGTGTAGTATCCATATTGATAGCTAGCATTTAACACATCTGGAAATTTTTTATCCAGAGTCTCAAAAACTAAGTTCAAAAATGATACTACTGAGGCTATTAATGCTATTAGTAATCCTAACGACAAGAAGAAAAAACCTGGGGTCATTTTCGGCTTGTCTTGTGTTATTTGTTGTGTTTCCATATGAAGTAGTATATCATATTACCCGTATCTAATTAAGTAAAATACAACCCGTTATTAACAATGTTTATTTTAAATAAAGGGTTTAAAAAAGTAATTATTATTTAAGCACATCTCAAAATGATTAAAAAGCCTTACGACTTTTCTAAAAAAATAATAGAGTGGCTAGGGTCTACTCAGTCATTGGTTGCACATACTACTTTTTTTATTTGTATATTCATATTTGGATTCTCAGGTGTTGTCAGCCCGGATTATGTATTTGCCCTTACGACAAATATTCTATCAATAGAAGCAATATATCTGGCAATCTTTATACAGATGAGTATCAACAAACATAGTGATGACCTGGAAGAAGTTTCAGAAGATATTGAGGAACTGCAGGAGGATGTTGAGGAAATTTCTGAGGACATTGACGAAATCCAAGAAGACGTGGAAGAACTTTCTGAAGATGACGAAGCCGATACTCAAGAAGAAATTGAAGAGGAAGAAAAAGAGGCAGAAAGATTCAAAAACATTGAAAACACACTTCAAACTTTGTTAAAAGAAATCTCTGATATAAAAAATCACAAACATTAATTTTAGCCTTATACCTTTACTTTAAAAAAATTCTTCAGAACACTATATACAATCACCAATCCAACAAGTGAAAAAATTATTACTAGCTTAAATGGTATCCCGATTATATAGAGTATGACACTCACGGTAAGTGCTATTGCCGCACCAATGTCCCAACCACACTCTGCAAAAAAGTGAAACCACACAGTATTGGGGGTTCTTTTCGCCAAGGTATAAAGCCCAACTCCAAAAGAGGAGGAGTAAAAAGTCATAGCCAAGGCAAACAAAATATCAACAAAAATAATCTGTGGAATAGTTATAACCCAAAAAGCCCGCATCAAAATTACAAAAGCTAAAAGCAAAAGGCCTGTTTGCATAATAATCTTACCCTTACCTTTGTCCAAGTAATAACCCAAAATCAAAAACATTGCTGAAGTTAAGAAAAGTTGAAATGTAACCAGGGCTCCAAAAGTAACATAATCCCCTATTAAATAAAACAAAGCGATGGTCCAGACAAACGCATGCATGTATAAAAATCCATCCCCAGCTTGCATGAAGAGACCTTTTTTATCTATCGTTTTATAAGCATCCTTGAAACGCATATTCTCCCCGGGAGAAAGATCAGGCGCAAAAAATATCGGCACCGAGGACAAAAGCATCACAATAGTTGCAAAGACATAAAGAATGGAGAAACTAAATTGTGTTATCAAAATTCCACCCACTAGTGGTGCCACCATCGAAAGCAGTGTCGTAAAACCAAACAAAACACCAACCTGCTTACCACGATCCTCATGATCTCCAGCTACAGCATAATACGAGTGATATGGAAGCCAGTAGAAAATATCACATAGTGCTAGGTACACCATGTAAAACAAAAGCCAACCATTTAAGCCACCAACTTTTGAAAGCGCAAAAAATATACCACTGTTAACTATAATCCCTAATATCACAGCCCGCTTCAAACCAATCCGCATTGATAAGTAGATAGATATCGGGCGAATTAAAAAACGGATAATACAACTCCCAACCCACGCCAGAGCCACCGTTGGATACGACAACCCAAGTTCCAGCAAGTACACCGCACCAAAAACATCAAAAATATTATTGCTAAATCGATGCAACCCAGAGTGGATATTCAACAAGTTGACAATTTTATTTTTAAAAAAAGATTTCATTAAATCTTAAATTCAATCATCCTTCGCCTTGCTCAGGATCTACCAATTCAAAATCTTTCTAGATTTTGAATTCTACGACATCTCTCCGCCTTCGCTAAAGCTACGGACGGACAGGCATCTTTTATATCTTGAATTCAATTACGTCTCCGTCCTTTACAATATATTCCTTTCCTTCAGTTCGGACCCATCCGCGTTCGCGGGCGACAGCGTATGATCCTGCTTCTAAAAGTTTATCACATGCCACCACCTCCGCTCGGATGAATTTATCCTTGAAGTCATTGTGTATGGCAGTGCCTGCAACTGGCGCCGTACTCCCCTTCTTTATAGTCCATGCACGTGTCTCATCCTCCCCAGTGGTTAGGAATGTCTCAAGTCCCAACAAGTCGTACGATGCCTTTATGAGGTCATCAAAACCTTTTTCAAAAACAGAGTCTATTTTCACTGATGCACCTGGCTTGCCTGCCGAAGAGGCAGGTGGATTTATCTCCACGTTTTCATTTGCCTCAGATGTGTTTAGTACATAAAGCATTGGTTTGAGTGTAAGCAGGTTTAATGATTTGATTTTAAACTTCTCCTCATCTGTTAACCCTGCTTCAGTAGCCATTTTACTTGCCTCAAGCACGGCCTCAACTTTTTTAAGTATTGCTTCCTCGGCTATAGCTTCCTTCTCTCCCCTTTTTACATCGCGAGACAAATTCGCTAACCTTTTTGAAACTGTTTCATAGTCTGCCAAAACAAGCTCTAGATTTATCACACCGATGTCATCCATTGGGGAAACTTTATTCGCCACATGAATAACAGAGGGGTCCTGGAACACTCGCACCACATGCGCTATCGCATCTACTTCTTTAATATTTGTTAAGAATTTATTCCCCAAACCTTCACCCTTTGAGGCGCCAGCAACTAGCCCAGCAATGTCTACAAATTCTATAACAGCTGGAATTTTCTTAGCTGATTTTGATAGCTCTGTCAGCTTGTCCACCCGTCCATCTGGTACAGGAACAATGCCTACTGATGGGTCAATGGTACAAAAAGGATAATTCTCCGCCGGTACACTTTTCTTCGTTAGCGCATTAAAAAGTGTACTTTTCCCCACATTTGGTAAACCCACAATTCCTATACTTAAAGACATAAAGACACTTTACACGATTTAAGTAAATTTTGGAAGACATTTCCGCAAAGTACATGCCATATGGTTCTATTGTTGAAACACTTCACGGAGCTCGCTAGACTTGTAAAACAAGGAACCGAGCATCCCAAAGGTGTATTTTTGCCCCCCTACCTCTATGACTGATCCTGATACCTGTGGATTTATCTTTGGTACTGAAGCCTCAAAACCTAAGTTAAAAAGTGTCACCAAGACATCAGGCCTATCTGAGATGTCATAGCCAGCTCGCAACCATTGTGATTCTATCTCTTTCAAATAAACTGCAGTGTATAGGTATGAATAGTAGTGGTCATGCGGGTCGGTAAGCCGGCTATATAACTCTGTACTATGTTGTGCATCGCTTTTATATTTAAGAAGGTCACTTATGCCTCGCCCTGGGTAAAATACTGATTCTCCATCATTTGCGTACTTTTCAATATCGTCTGCAGTTTCTTGTTTTATACCAGATACTCCTAGGGAAAATTTTGACATCGAGCCAAGGAGTTTCATGGGCTCAAAATACCTTTTAAAGGTTTCTCTGTTGGAAGTAAAAAACCGTACCTGCTCTGGAACCACAGCTGCCGCAATCATCCGCGGAGAAATCCCCACTTCACTTGCCACACGCATTATTATATCTTTATCTTTGATAAGACCTTCACGCACCACTACCCACTCCGCTGTATTAGTCCAAGAACACTCTGTGTCGGGCTTTTCCGTATTTATGCATCCATATATGTTATCTACCTTTTGTACCTCACCAAAAAACGCATTACGCTCATCTATTGATCCAGGAACATTTAGCAATCCAAGTTGCATAGCAAAAAATACACCGACGAAAACAATCCCAGCAAACGCAAAAAAATATAATAATATTATGAAATACTTTTTCATTCGTTAGTCAATTTACAAAATTAGTTATCTAAGGCTTTTATTTTATTCACCAATTTTTCTTCCTCACTTTTTATTTCCTTTAGCTCATCTAGCAACAAGTCATTGGCTTTTTCGAGTTCTCCCATTTCTTCTTTTAATGAACTTATATCATGCGCTTTCTTGAAAAATTCAGTTCTAAATGTCTTCTTTCTTAATACAAGCACTAGCACAATAATGATAAGCAAACCAATTAATACGTACAAAACTATAAAACTAAAGTTGTCCTGAATTGTGGCAACTAGCGTGCTTTGTTTTGGATCTTCACCAGGCACTTTTATCCATTTTTCGTTTAAAGCTTGTCTTTCACTTATACTAATTTGCAACATGCCCTTGTCTAGTATTGACTGTAGTATTGCTTTGTCTTTCGACACCCCAAAGGACGGCTCATAATCATAGCCCACATTCCCCGCAATCTTTACACTGGACAATACTTGCTTTGATAAATAATATGACAAAGATGCAACATCCATTACTCCTGCCTCCACTTCACCTAGCACTACTTGCTGTAAACTAACCTCATCGTCCGTGACATCCTCAATAACAACACGTGGATAATTTTCTCGAACGTATGCTTCTAATGATGAATCACTTACCACCGAAACTCTCTGACCATTCAAATCTGGTAAATTCAAAATTTTCTTATGGCTATTGTCTTTTCTTACAACTATTACAGTCGGAACAGTTATATACGAATCCGAAAAAATAAAATGCAATTCCTTCTCGCTAGTTGGTGAAACCCCAGTAATAACATCACCCTTGCCCTCGGCAAATTCTGCAAGTAATTGATTTCTCGGTTGGGGTGAAAGATATTGAATTTTTGCCCCTACTTTCTCTGCAATAAGTTCGATATAATCTATCGAAAGCCCTTGAATTTTACCTCCAGCGCTTATATATGAAAAAGGTGGGTCGTTTTTTTCAGGATAAACGATAATTGTATTGTTTCTTGATTTGAGCCATAAGTTTTCCTCTGAAGACAAGATATTTGACCCCCTTGCACTAAAAGGCATAACTACTAGAGCTACAGTAAAAAATGCAATAATATGCAAAAAAATTAACCGGTTATTTCTCATGCTATTCAAATAGCATACCACATATTAATGGTATGTTAAAATTGCCCTGGCTTAGATTTGTCCTCTACTAATTTGTCCACAGTTTTGTCCAGTATCTTTTCCTGGCGCTCCATTTGATGTCCAGAGAGGTCGATCTTCTCCTCTTCCAAGCCCATTCGTTTTTTCAAAAGTCTCATTCTTCTCCATGAATACCAAGGAATAAAGTAAATAATTACAATCAGAGTCACAATAGGAATCAAAAGTCCAAGCACATTTATCACAACTACAAGGGTTTTTACTATCTTGCTGTCTGACACAAGCAACTGAACTCCCAGCCCTGGCTTTTCTACATTTGCATCAGTGTCAACCAAAAATGGAGTTGCGTTGTACACTCCTGCAACTAGATCCTTTGGACTTATGTATTCAAACAATCCTTCATTATTGTTTTTTACTAAGACTTCGTCCAACTTCTTCTTTTCTGATTGCAAGTAAGCTATCAACCTTTCTCCAACAGACTTTACTGAAACGTCCTTAAAAACTATTTTAGTTAGAGCATCTGGCTCACCCTTCCCTTTGACAAAAAAAGTATCTAGAGAATTTACAAGTGGTGAGTATTCAGTAATTACAGGAAGGGCAACCAGCCTTTTGTCTAATGAAGTAGTACCCTCAGTTTGCTGTACGATAACTTTGTCTTGAAAGATAACTGGCTTGTTAATTATTTTAAAATCCGCCTTACCAAATGTAACAAGCACATTGCTACCCAACCCGTCATTAGCAAGGACTGATCCTTCGTTAAACCCCAAGTTTACTTGGCCAGTTTTCTTTGCTTCAAAAGTAACTCTAAAAACGTTACCACCTGCCCCTTGAAAGCCAGGGTTGAGCACTATACCCTCAAAGACAATTTTGTCCCTGTACGCCTTAGGTTCTTTGGTCCAAAGATTGATAATACTGTTGTCTTTGACTATTGATACTGTCTGCAGTAAATCTGCCGGAAAGGCAAAAATTCCTGATATCGCGTTTATTGACTGATCAGTTGAGTTTACCCTTACATTCACACTCACCCGATCACCTTCCTCAATCACTTTAGGTGGGGTACTAAAAAACAATGTGGAAGAAGCATGAGCAAAATTCTGCTGAAAGCAACCAAAAATAATGAACAAGAAAAATGAAAGGAAAAATACCTTCAGAAAAGCCATAAATTTCATACTCTATATTTTAGCAATTTATACAATAAAAGGCCAAGCAAAAATACAGCAAGCACAATCACTGGTATATGTTTTGGCTCTATCAAACTAGGTATAACAATAGTTGAGTCTCTGTAGTTCCCTGCATAATCGTATGCTCTCACTGTTACTGCTTTTGCAAAAATTCCCTTATTCACCTTGTATGGGCTACTAGCTTCTGTCCATGGTTTCCAGCTTTCTTTTACCATGTACGATTTTATACCAGTGTCTTCGTCATTGGTGTTAAACATGATCAATGACGGTGTCTTGGAGAAAAATGAAGAAATAATGTATGACACCTCAAATGGTTCGGGTGGTTTTTTGTCAGTACTGGATTCGGGTTTGTTCTTTTCATTTTCAACCTTAGCATCATTGCCTTCTATAAATAATTCTGAATTTTTTATAGCATGCACAAGAGCAGTGCCCATTCCATCATTTTTTAACATTTTTGTATCGGACAGACTAAAAGTGCCAACTCCGTTTTTTTTTGCTTCAAAAACAAGACTTACTAAAGGCAAGTCTAGAAGCGCGCTACTGTTTGCGTCGTATAATCCAGATACACCCCCAGGTATGATACCACTGAACCTAACAACTCCATTCACTTCCTTTGGAGAAAGTATAAATATTTTAAGCAAAGTGTCAGTGTTCTTGTAGCCCTTAAAATTTAAAAGATCAACATCATATGCTATACTAGCCTCAAAAGAGTTCACTGCCTCGCCGTCAGAATTTGCACTAATCAATACTTCAAAAACCTCACCGGTTTTTGCTTCTTTAGGTGAAGACACGCTAAAATCCGCAGCTTGAGCGTTTGTAAAAAATGATATAAATATTGCTAATATAATTAAAAGCTTTTTCATAAATAAATATTATCCAGTCCAAAAATATGCCAATATTGAAAAATCAATTAAATTAATAATTCCGTCTTGGTTTGTATCCACGCATAGTGGTGGACTTTGTTTTTGATACCAAAAAGCCAATACTGAGAAATCAACAAGGTTAATAATGCCATCAAAATTACAATCCCCAAGTATGTTCTGGGTTGCTATGTCTGCTTTTATATTTTCATCACCTATTACTACATGCACTAGTTTGCTGATACGTTTGTCGGTTAAATATTTTATGGACACTACGTAGTCACCCTTAGGCATGCCCTTCATTGGAAGGGTAATTTCATACCTTCCATCAGTTTTTGAAGTGAGCGTAAATTTTTTACTTTGTACACCCTCTATACCTACTTCCAAATCTCTGCTAGGCAATGCAAAACCGTACACAGTTAAGTAATCCCCATAAAGAACTTCAAGCTTATCAGTAGATATGGTCGGTGCAAAAACTATGCCAGACAAGTGAGTTACGTAGCCAGAATATACAGCGAGTGGATAATTAATTAATATTGATTGCTTACCACTAGTATCAACGGCAAACAGAGTGTACAAAATATTACTTTCGTACTTTTCATCTAATGTCGAATTAAAGTATCCATCACTATCGGCCTTTACTACTAATTGCTCCTTACCATCTTTTAATATATGAACAAATGCATAAGGGTACGCATGACCTGAGAACTGCACAGCAATTTTGGGAATAGAAATTAGTCTAACGACACCACCACCCGGAGTACTTACTACATCACTGCCCACTATTGCGCTTACACTTATGTTCTCACTTGACGTTACCGTTCCAGCATAAGTAAACGCAAAATTAAAAAGGAATAAAAAGGTAAGTAAAAAAAATACTTTTGTTGTACTTTTATTTATCATGAGAACGGCCATGTGGTAACCCCATACCTGCTTTGGCTTTCTCGATAATGTAGCTGTTGTAACTCCTTAGGATTTTTTTACCACCAAAAATTACTACGAATAATACGATCAGTAATATTATTAGCAGTTGCCAAGGAAACACAAAAAAGTATACCGATTTAGTATTGGCCAAGGTGTTATTTAACCCATATGTTAGTTTTAAATGTGCGCTATAGAATCCAACCGCAAAGTTTTTCCATTGATACACGGCATCATCAAAAAACCTTGACACAAACCGCTCAGATGGTATGTAGTTTTCATCTCTAGGGTTCTTTACCCAAGTTAGCTCAAACTTACGAGTACTTCCAGGCAAAATATTTCCGTCCACAGGATTACCGTTTATTTTTTCAGCTGGTAAAAATACAGTGTCTCGTATTGTTAAATTACCTGTTGGTTTTATTCTGTCATTACCGTCGTTTTTAAATTTATATTCAAAGTCCACTGGCAAAGTATTATAAAAAAACTTATTATCCTTTGTATGAAACTCTGTTAAGCCTCCGGCTTCATTTACCTCCCCATTTACCGAGAGAAGAACCAAAATTCCTGTCTTTGTACCAATTGTAACTTGTCCTCCGTCTAGAGGTGGTTGTGTACCAAAAAATACAACAGCAAAATATCCACCTGGTTCTGCATCACGTGGAATTGAAATATTTAGCGTAACTGGTTGTGCGCTTTTAGGAGGCAAATTTATTGCTGGGACTGTACTCATCCACGTGCCTAGCCCTTCCTTTGGTTCAACAAACGCAGGGTTACCTGACTCACCTTGTGCTTCAAAATTTGAATAGGAAGAATAGTATATTTGCGGACTCTCTCCTTCGTTAAGTAGTGTTATTTCTTGTGAAATTGTATCACCTGGGTTACCCCTTAGTTCCATTCGTATTGGAGACACCGTCAGAGCAAATGATTGATTTGCGTAGGAAAACAGGGCTATAAATACGAATAAAAATTTTATAATTTTGGGCATGTGCTATTTTACTTTCGTACTAGTAAGTACCGGTTGCAATGTATGTAGCTGTAGTTGTATATGATCCTGACTGAGTCAAACCTGCAATGTTTGCTAAATAGTGCATACTAAACGTCTCTGTAGCAGTAGGCACCGTCTCTGTAATTATCGTTGAGGTAGTGCTTGCTACCCATTTCCAATCAGGAGTACCTGCGTATGCATATCCAGAGGTAATCGTAGCATCACCGTCGGTAGCAATTGATACACCAAACTGTTCAGTACCAGGTGTGCCGTTTGCGTCATCTGTAACTGAAGCAACATCTATTGTGTTTGCTCCTGAGGTTAGTGTTGCACCATTGTACGTAACAATATAACCTCCTGTAGCATTCGTAGTAACAGCTAATGTATGAGCCACAGTATCAGAAGAGTTTCCATTAGTGTCTCCTGTTGCCCAGGTTGCTGCCGAAGTAGATAGAGTACCGAAACCAATCGTATTATCAGATATTGCAAAAGTTATACTTGGAGCAACTGTTGCAGTTATAACAACTTGGTCATCAGCAATTATATCTACTGCAATCGTACCAGAGTCAGCAAACGCACCACCTACAACTATACTGTCATCGTCATCTGCTGCACCATTCACAATAGTACTTGCAGAGCCTGTAGCACCAGTAGTTGCAGCTGTACCCATTTCAAATCTTATACAGAAACCAGCAGTCAAGGTGTCATCTGTCTCAGGAGAGAATGTAATAACGTTTCCAGTTACATCTACTCCCCACTCTGTTGCAGAAGCAGTAAGCGCAACAGTTTCATCTGTATAAGTTGCGGTGGAACATGTTCCACTATCACCAAGTCCAATATCAAAATTGTTTACATTTTCAGCAGCTACAGTAAAATCAGCACTAAAAGTAAGGGTAATGGTATCAGCACCACCTGTTTGTATTCCTGTAGGTGTAACAAACTGCACAACAACGGAGTCTGAATTTGTACTTGCAGCTATACGTCCAAACGTCGCTTTTGCGCTTGTCACAGAGGCGGCCATAGCTTTACCTGGAGCAATCACTACAAGCAACATTGCAAACACTAAAAAGCTACTGATGAATTTTGCAAACAATGATCTTGTAAATATATTACTCATTTTTTATATAATTTAATACGATTAATACGCACATTATATCACACAAATATATTTTAAATCACTAAAAAGTTATCCACATTCTTAAAAAGTGCCTGTGGCAACATATGTAATGGTACTAGAATAATTTCCCGCCCCGGTAACACCTGAAATATTGCCAACATATGAAGTAGTGTACAGACAGTTTGCCGGTGCACTTGTTGAAGATGCAATTGTAGTTGTGGTCGATGCCACAAAAGTATAAGCATCCACCGTACTATATCCGGATGAAATATTACATGTACCATAAGTTGTTACAGGCTCAGCGCCAATATCGGGCGTTGCGTTGTTTTTTAAGTTAATACCAAACCCAGCAGTTCCAGGACTCGAGGCTCCAGAGGTGTACACAGGAATGGTGTATGATGGTGCTCCGTCATTTGTCAGGGTTGGCCCATTGTAAGTAATTACAAATCCGCTTGGTGCGTTTGAAAGTACTGAGAGTGTGTGGGTTCCGGTGCCAGCTGTAGCAGTTGAAATGGTGCCCAAGTTTACACTATTTGAAGATATTGCAAATGTTATTGTTGGATTAATTGTTGCACAATCTTCATTTGAAGTTCCGATGACATAGCCAAGCGCGTCAATCGTTTGTACTACAAAACAATACTCCCCCGGTGTAAGCCCTGTGTAGGAATAACTTGTAACTAATCCTACATCAGTATATGTATACGGCCCACCAGATACTGATGCTTTACCTGTTTTGTATGTGGAAATACTCCAACCCTGTGCTGAAGTGGAAGCACCCCATGCTAGATCCATATTGGCCCCGTTGGGAGTAGCAGTTAGTGTGCCAAGCTCAAGAAATGGGTAATATAAAAAACCGTAGTGTCCAATATATGTGGCGGAAGACCCTACTCCAGAGAGCAATGTATTTCCTGAAGAATAAAGTTTGAAATTTGTAGAGGTACCATACGCACCGCCTGTTCCTACTATTGGATCTCTGACTATGAAATTAGTACTGGTTAAGTCACTACTGTATACAAATGAGAAAATGAAAAAGTTAAAAACAAAAAATAAAATTGGAAAATACTTTTTTTTAAAAACTTTAATCATTATATAAATTAATACTGCAACATACCTCCAGTATTATTTTGAATATTTACATTCTTGTTGACAGCTTTTTCATCTACTACTAAAGGCGCAACTGTAATAATTTTATTTATATTCGGGTTATACAAGATTGCCTTTTTTGCCTCTTTGTAAATCAAAACCTTGTCACCTACAGTAGCATCGACAAAAAAATCCTGACCCTTGAGTAATGCCAAATTTGAAACTGTGGCAATTGTAGGCACCTCACCTTTTGGCAAAAGAATAAGCTTACCTACCTTTGAAACCAAGTCGCTGGTTTCTGCAGAAACTTCTGAGTTTACAGTATTTTCGTTCGAAGTCTCAATATATTTTTTATATACATAAAAGCTAGCGTAAGACACAACACTAACTACCAAAAGAAATACAACATAAAAAACAAAACCTCTATTCTTTAGGTTGTATTTTATTTCATCTCTCCAATCCAAAATTTTACTCATAACAAATAAAGTATATCATAAAATAAAATACCTTAAGTCTAAATTTTGGTTTTATTAAATATAAGTGTGCTTTTGTAACTTACTAAATGATTCTTTGTACATATTAAAAAATACTGACCATATATAACCAATGTCTCCGCCACCGCCACCGGCTCCACCGCCACCGGCTCCTGCGTCTGGATTACCTCCAGATTCTGTACCACTACCGCCACCTACGCCATTACCACCACCTACTTGTGGATCTGGTGTAGCCGAAGACTCTACTCCTCCACCACCACCTCTTGATCTTGTAGTAAATATCCATCCTGAATTTGTGGATCCTCCAGTAGTATCATTCACACTGTTACTACCAGCATAAAATGAGGCGCCTCCTGTAGCAATACTGTCTCTAATTGACAAATAGTCTCCTTCCACCCCATACCCAATATTTGAATTTGTTATTGTCCAAGTAGATAGTGGTGTTGTGCTGTTTAAAGATATTAAATTACCTGCGCTCCCCCCAACGCTCCATGATGTGATTGTTGTATTTGTTCCGGCGGTAAAGTAGATGGTATGCGCTGCGGTACCACTATCTTTAAAATGCACAAAAGTATTTGATCCTGTAAGAGTGTAGCTTCCGCCTCCAGTACCTCCAGCAAACCAAATGTTTCCATATGTCTGCCCACCTCCGGCAAAGGTTTTACTTGTTGCAGAAGTGTCAGTGAGCTTGATAGTAGATGTACCCACTGTAAATGTACCTGAGGAATAAGTAAAGACTGTGCCAGTACCAGTAAGTTCCACTGTCGAAGTCCCTGGGGTAAATGTGCCTCCATTTAATGTTATCGAGCCAGAAGAAAAACTGTAATTTCCAGTGGAAAGAGTGCCAGCTGAAATAGTAGTTGCATTAGTCGTAGTAGTTGCCCCGCCAAGAGTTTTGGTGCCACCACCAGAGGTTGTGAGGTTGTAATAAGTTCTTGAATTATCAATTGTCTGTGTACCATTTAGTGAGTAGTCCACAGTGGATCCAGAACTAAGTGTGACAGTTGTGAACCCTGCAGAATAACTTCCAGTGAATGTTGAAGCGCCAACATTTAGAGTTGCACCACTTGCAACAGTCAAAGTGTTTGTTCCATTACCGGTAAGTAAGTATGTTGATGGGTTAAGTGTTCCGGCTGAAACTGTGACAGTTCCATTTGTAGCCACAGTAGTTGCCCCACCAAGAGTTTTGGTACCACCACCGGAGAGAGTTAGATTATAATATGTCGGAGTATTGTCTATTGTTTGTGTACCATTTAGTGAGTAGTTGACCGTGGAACTAGAATTAAGATTTAAAGTTTCAAAGCTACTATATGAACCAGCAAAGGTAGAATGCTGGACTCTGATTGTTCCGGTAACATCTAGCGTGTTGGTGCCAGAACCAGTAACGGTGTAACTAGTTGTTGGGTCAAATGTACCAGAAGTAACATTCATTTGACCATTTATAGTAATATTGTTGCCGGCCGTATATGTGCCTCCACCATTTAAAGTTAGATGATGATAAGTTGTACCTATTACTGTTTGCGTTGTACCACCTCCATACACAACAGTGTTCCCTGATGCTGTAGCAGTAAGAGTGGATACTGTTGGCATAGAGCCAGAGAAAGTAAGGACAGCGTTCGTGCCTTGAGTTAAAGTTGTGACTGTTGGATTAGAACCAGAGAAAGTTAGACCGTTACCAGAAGAGATGGTGTTAGATAGTGCAGTGATGGTGTAGCTTTGAGTTCCATCGATTGTTTGAGCATTGGTACTAAATGTATATGTACCACTTCCTGATGAGAATGTAGAAGTGGAGTTAACAGTGAGTCCGCCTCTGAATTCATATGCTGGGTTGTTAGAGTTAGACCAAGTACCTCCGTTGTTTATCGTAACCGCACCCGTGAAAATATTTGTACCAGTAGCTGATGCATCATTAAGCGTACCTGTTACTGACGTTGCCCCACCAACAGATATATCATAAGTAGAAAGTGAAAGTGTCCCAGCGGAAATAGTGAGCCCTCCAGTTATAGTAGTAGCGCCACCTAAGGTTATAGTATTACCACTAGTATTTTGAGTAAGATTATCCCAAGCACTTGTAGTGGATATTGTTCCTCCTCCACCAGTTATTGTGATGGTTCCACCATTTGACCCCACTCCAGCACCAATACTTATCGAACCTGAAGCGTTTGCATCATAGTCAGCATTAATGTTTACAGTAAGTGCACTGGTAGAGGCAGTGATGGCACTAGTGGTAGTGATGTTTCCGTACGCACGCAGATTGAGCGTGGCAGCACTCGCTCCAGCATGCGCGAATGCAGTCGTTGCTAGAGAAATATTTCCACCAGTAAGTAGTGTTACATTTTTATTTAAAATAGTGCTGGCAGAATTTATTGCAATATCACCAGAAGTAGTACCACCAATGTTTAGTGTACTACTTGTACCCCAAGCAATATAACCAAGTATTGTGTCCGTCAATGCCAAGGTTCCTGAACCTGATCCAATACCAACCGTATTAGAAGCAGTATAAGGTCGAATGGTTAAATCACCAACACTGCTTATGTCATTTGCTTCGTGTAATGATAAAGTATCAGCAATAACAGTTATCGTCCCGGAGCCGGTCGTTTGAAAACCCAGACTACCCGCACTTACAAAATCAATGCTTACTCCATAATTTGTAGTAGTATCTCCCCCTCCACGAATACCAGTTATTGTTAGGTTGCCACTTCCTGTAGTTTTAATCGTACTACTAGTGTTAGTAACATACACACCGTAGTTATCACCACCAGTTCCTGCACCTCCACCAGTTCCAGTGACATTAAGTGCGCCGTTTACTGTTGAGATTACTCCGCCATTTTGAAGCCAGAAACCATAACTCTGATAGCTATTCCCTGTGCCACTTCCTACTCCTGTGATGTCAATGGTGCCCGTACCAGTGTTTGTAATACTTACTCCTGATCCTGCCACACGAACGCCGATATTGTTCACCAAACTATCACCACCTGTACCGTTTATCACAATTGCACCCCCAGCAGCAGTTACATCAGCAGTATTTAGCATTACTCCTTCATTATTGATTGCTTCCCCTATATCATCCCCACCAGTTCCATTAACAGTTATATCACCTGAGCTTGAAGCAGTAAGACCATTAGGTGAACTTAGATAAACTCCGTAATTGTTCCCGCTATCAGTTGAATTACCACCAATACCTGTAATAGCTATATCTCCACTACCACTTGTGTTAACTGCTGAGTTTGCGTCACTAAGACGTACACCAATATTATTCCCTCCATTTCCATCACCAGCTGTTCCTGAAATTGTTATATTTCCATTGACACTTGAGATAGTGGCACCAGTTCTAATACTTACACCAAAGTCATTACTACTATTAGTGTTGCCTTTGCCTAAACCATTGATATCGATTGTCCCAGTACCAGTAGTTGTTACTGAGGCACTTGCTCCATTTATATATACACCGTAATTGTCATTAGTAGTTGTATTATATCCTTGTCCATTTATTATTACATTTCCACCTCCAGCAGAAACACCCACATTATTTATATATACACCATATGCTTGCCCTGAATTCCCTACTGCGTATCCAGAACCAGCTGAGATTGCTCCACTACCACCACCCATCGTTATATTGCCACCATTTGATGTTAGACCAGCTGCGATGTTTATATATCCAGAAGTATCAGCATTACGGTCTGCGTTTAGCAACATTCCCAAAGTTCCTGAAGATGAAGAAATTGCAGCACTCACTATTATGTTTCGGTTTGCATACATTGTGAATGAGGTGTTTGCACCGGAAGATTTAGTAAAGGCATTAGAAACTGTAATATCCTGGGTTGCAGTAAAGGTAACTGCTGTGCCAGCATTTAAGAGTGTTTGAATATCTGTAACATTAACTACGCAGGCCCCTGAGGACGTATCGAAGTTAGGTGAGTTTGAACACGTAGTAGAAGCACTACTAATAGTTATGCTGCGCGGAGCCGCAGTAAATATCCATCCACTTCCAGCAGTTGCGACAGAGTTGTTGTTGGTACTATTGGCACCGGCGTACCAATCTGCTCCGCCTTGAGCTACCGAGTGTTGCACACTCAAGAAATCAGATTCATTGGTTCCTGAAGAGTCTGAAAGTATGTGAGTAGCAGTTGAAGTGCTCCCTGCACCATCTCCAGAATTTATAGTGATAAGTTGTCCGGAGTTTCCTGTCACTGTCAAGGTAGTAACTGTAGTGGTAGTTCCAGCCGTAAAGAGTATTGAGTGAGCTACAGTACCATCATCCTTAAAATCAGCAAAAGTATTCGATCCTCGAATTTCGATAGTACCTGTTCCTGTACCTGGCGCAAACCAGAAATTGTTATATGTTTTACCGTTCCCGGCAAATGTTTTTAAAGATGCAGATGAATCTGTAAATTTAATAGTTGAAGTTCCAGCCGATACAGCAGTACTCGAAGTATAATTAAACGCAGTGCCTGTACCAGTAATTGTAACGGTTGAAGATCCAAGCGTGAGTGTTGCGGTTCCTGATACTGATAATGTGCCTCCAGTTAATGCATAGTTGCCAGTATCAAGAGTCCCAGCACTTACTGTTATATCGCCGTTGGCAACAGTAGCTGCGCCAAGGGTTTTTGTACCGGAGGCACTAACTATTAAATGATGATAGGTAGTTCCCTTCACTGTTTGGGTTGTTCCGGTGTAATTTACTGTGTTGGGGCTGGCAGTCGCAGTAAGAGTTGTGATACCTGATGTACCTCCAATGTTTAAGGTACTACTTGTGCCTTGAGTTAGAGAACTTGCACCAGAGAGTGCTACTGTGACAGTGAGGGTACTATTGTTTGTAACAGCACTTGATACGGTCATGGTGTCATTCACTACTGTTGTTCCATCTACTGTGGCGGTTCCCGAACCATTCACTGTTAAGTGGTGGTAAGTTGTAGCTTTTATGGCTTGACTACTCCCCGTGTATTGCACCGTATTCGGTGATGCTGTAGCAGTGAGAGTCGTGATAGTTGGCACAGTACCAGAGAAAGTAAGGACGGCGTTAGTGCCTTGAGTGAGAGTTGTGACAGTTGGATTAGATCCAGAGAAAGTTAGACCGTTACCAGAAGAGATTGTGTTGGAAAGTGCAGTGATAGTGTAGCTTTGAGTTCCATCGATTGTTTGAGCATTAGTAGAGAATGTATATGTACCACTTCCTGATGAGAATGTGGAAGTTGAGTTAACGGTGAGTCCGCCTCTGAATTCATACGCTGGGTTGTTGGAGTTAGACCAAGTACCTCCGTTGTTTATGGTTACCGCTCCAGTGAAAAGGTTGGTACCGGTGGCGGAGTCGTCGTTTAATGTTCCAGTGATGGAGGTGGTGCCGGTGACGGTTAAGTCTAGAGTTGAAAGTGCAAGTGTACCAGCGGTGATAGTTAGATTGCCGTTAGTTACTGTAGCTGCTCCTAATGTGGCTGTACCCGAACCGTTGATTGTTAAGTGGTGATACGTTGTCCCCTTCACTGTCTGAGTTGCTCCCGTATACTGCACCGTATTCGGTGATGCTGTAGCAGTGAGAGTCGTGATAGTTGGCACAGTACCAGAGAAAGTAAGGACGGCGTTAGTGCCTTGAGTGAGAGTTGTGACAGTTGGATTAGATCCAGAGAAAGTTAGACCGTTACCAGAAGAGATTGTGTTGGAAAGTGCAGTGATAGTGTAGCTTTGAGTTCCATCGATTGTTTGAGCATTAGTAGAGAATGTATATGTACCAGAACCGGATGAGAATGTAGAAGTAGAATTGACGGTAAGTCCACCACGGAACTCGAAGGCTGGGTTGTTGGAGTTACTCCACGTACCTCCGTTGTTGACAGTGACGGCTCCGGTGAAGAGGTTGGTACCGGTGGCGGAGGCGTCGTTTAGGGTGCCGGTGACGGAGGTGGTGCCTCCAACAGTTGTATTATACGCACCAAGAGTCACAGTGCCTGCTGTAATGGTTAAATTGCCTGAAGTGTTAAATGCATCGCCCAACGCAAAAGTTCCACCACTTCCATTTACAATAATATTCGAACCAAAAGTTTTTCCATTGCTTGTTATAGTTTTTGTTCCGCTAGTAGCATTTAAGGTTATGTCTCCTGTGTAGCTATTGGTCATACCTGAACCCATGGTTAAATCTCCAGATACAGTCATAGCTGTTGACCCAGCCAAAGTTCCAGTAAAACCAGAAAAACTAACATTTGCCCCAAGGGCAGTTGTAGTAGATATTGTAACTGTACCTGCACCTGAATTTGCATCAAAAAATACATTATTAGCTGCTGTAGGAACAGATGCCCCACCTGATCCACCTGTAGAAGTTGCCCACTTTGTACCTGCGGTTCCGTCCCATGCAGCGGTGCCACCCACCCAGTATCTGCCAGTTGCTGCAAAAACCCAGCCACTATTGCCCGAAACACTAGTACTATTTGTGGCACTCCATGTAGCTCCACCAGTTGCAGCAGAGTCTTGTATCGAACAATAATCACAGGTGTTCGTGCCTGTTGTGTCAGAAATAGTTGCTGCACTACCACCCGACGAGCTTACAATAGTAACGATGTTCCCCGATGTGCCACTGATAGTCCATGAAGTCATGGTAGTAGTGACGCTCGCAGGAAATGTAATAGAATATGCCACAGATCCATCACTTTTAACATCGGCAAAAGTGTTCGCTCCAGTAATTGTATATGAACCACCCCCTGAGCCCCCTGCAAACCACACATTATTGTATGTCTGCCCTCCTCCGGCAAAAGTTTTACTTGTTGCCGAAGTGTCAGTGAGTTTTATGGTCGATGTGCCAGGAGTTACAGTACCGGAAGAGTAAGTCCATACAGTACCTGTGCCTGTAAGTGATACCGTCGAGGACCCCATTGTAAAAGTTCCCCCTGTCATAGAAACACTTCCAGCAGAAAGACTATAGTTAGATGTATCAAGCGTCCTACTAGAAATAGTTACTGCTCCGGTTGCGGTAGTCGCGCCACCTAGGGTCACCGTAGTAGCACCTAGATAGGTATGTATGTATCCAGCATTTATAACAGAAGCTGCTAGTTTCTCACCATCGGAAGACGAGGCGACGTTCCACCAGCTTTCTACTCCGAGACTTGTTTGCTCGGTCCAGTTGGCGCCAGAGTCAGTGGATCTATATATGTACCCATCCTGAACCACTGCAACTAGTTTTGTACCATCCGATGATGAAGCTATCCCCCACCAATTACGTATGCTTGAATTTGTTTGTTGGGTCCAGTTTACACCAGAGTCCGTGGAAGTGTAGATGTAGCCAGTATTGTGTACAGCTGCTAATTTCACACCATCAGAAGATGAAGCAATAGAATACCAATTTCTAGAACCTGAGTTTGTCTGTTGGGTCCAGTTGACCCCAGAATCAGTGGAGGTGTAGATGTAGCCACCATCAACTCCAGCCACAAGCTTTGTCCCATCCGAAGATGATGCTATTGAGTTCCATGCTCGAGAACCGGAGTTTGTCTGTTGGGTCCAGTTGACCCCAGAATCAGTGGAGGTGTAGATATAGCCAGGATTCACAACTGCAACTAATTTTGTCCCATCAGATGATGAAGCAGCCGCAACCCAGGCTCTCGAACCAGAATTTGTTTGCTCCGTCCAGTTAGCCCCCGAGTCAGTAGAGGTGTAGAGATAGCCAGCGCTTGAGCCCGCTAATAATTTAGCCCCGTCAGAAGATGATGCCACAGCATACCAAGTACGTACCCCAGAATTCGTTTGCTGGGTCCAGTTTACACCGGAGTCGGTGGAGGTGTAAATGTAGCCACTAATGGTACCTGCCACTAATTTTGTACCATCTGAAGACGAAGCTATGCCATACCAAGTACGTGAGCCTGAACCAGTTTGCTGAGTCCAGCTCCCTCCATTGGAACCAGAAACTTTTAAGTTGTAATAAGTCAAAGTATTGTCGACAGTTTGTGCACCACTGAGAGCGTAATCGACGGTAGAATATGTATTTAAATTAATTGTCTCAAATGATACATAAGATCCGGCAAATGTAGAGTGTTGTACTTTCAAGACAGCAGGGGCAACGGACGACGCTCCTGTGACATTGAGTGTATTTGTACCAGATCCTGTAACTGTATAGCTAGATGTAGGGTCCAAAGTCGCAGAACCTTGTAATGTTAAGTTACCATTAACTATCACATTACCTCCAAGGGTCTTTGTACCACTTACGATAGCATCCATAATCAAATGGTGATAAGTAGTCCCCTTCACTGTTTGGGTAGAGCCAGTGTATTGCACCGTATTCGGTGATGCTGTAGCAGTGAGCGTGGTGATTGTAGGAACAGTACCAGAGAAAGTAAGGACTGCATTTGTGCCTTGAGTGAGAGTTGTCACTGTTGGATTAGAACCAGAGAAAGTTAAACCATTACCAGAAGAGATTGTGTTTGATAGTGCCGTGATGGTGTAGCTTTGAGTACCTCCTATAGTCTGCGCATTGGTACTGAATGTATAAGTACCTGATCCTGATGTAAAGGTAGAAGTGGAGTTAACAGTGAGTCCGCCTCTGAATTCATACGCTGGGTTGTTAGAGTTAGACCAAGTACCTCCGTTGTTGACTGTGACGGCTCCAGTGAAAAGGTTGGTACCGGTGGCGGAGTCGTCGTTTAGAGTGCCGGTGATGGAGGTGGTGCCGGTGACGGTTAAATCAAAAGTAGAAAGTGCCAGTGTGCCGGCGGAAATAGTCATGTTCCCTGAAACGGTAGTATTGCCACCGAGAGTTTTTGTACCTGTACCCGAGGAAGTAAGATTATTGAAAGTAATAGTTCCTGATGTAGCTGTAGCTGTTCCGTTACCTGAAAGGGTAACAGTCGATGTTCCTACCGTAAAAGTACCACTAGCATGTTTGGTAAAAAGTGTGCCCGATGTACCAGAGAGTGTAATTGTAGATGCATTGGCTGTAAGCGTACCTGTGCTTGAGATATTGATAGTCGTACCTGAGAGTGACCTGCTGGTACCGTCACTGGTGTTTAGTGTCCCATTGATTGTAATGGACCCAAGCACAGGAGAATTCGTATCCATAGTAATCGTAACCCCCGAGTTAATGACTACATTTTCCCCGGCAGCTGGTACTCCGCCTACGCCGGTGCAATCTGTCCAGTTTCCACCTGTGCTCCATGAACCAGTGGTGGTAGCAGTACAAACTGGTATGTACCTGTTGTATGCAAAAGCAAAACCTTTCGCTGGACTAGCATTCAAGGTACCCAGTGATGCGCTACCGTCAGGTGCACTCCAGGTAAAGGTTGTGCCATTGGACCCAAGAGTGAGAAGCTTGGAAAATATTGCACTAGTACTATCTGTAATAGTTACGAGAAGTTTACTCGCATCATATGGATTCTGGTAGCTTCTGTATTGATGACGGATGTCGTTAAGTGACGGCGTCACGGTCTGATCTGTTTGCTTAGTCCAACTGCCAGTACAAGGTGTGGTTTGGGTAAACCACGAGATACCGGTACCCGCTGAATCATCGTATTGGATTACACAATATGTATTGCCACCATTAGTAATAAATCCAGCAGATGCGGGAACGCTACCTGCTATTATTGGAGTTTCAATACTTGAATCCAAGTTTGCAGTAACAGTCCAAGCAGAACCTGACCAATACCCCGCACTGGCGTCTTCTGATGTACCTGCCTCACCACCTGCAACCCACACCATCGCATCTGTTGCCGGATTTGTATCCATATCGATATATCCACCTCGATCACCAGTAGTGCTTCCTGTAACGGCTGCTGCACTCCAAGAACACGGAGCGGCTCCTGTACAAGTACTGTAATACATACCATTAGTATTAGAGGTGACTTCTCTACCCCATACTGCCATCACTTCACCACTTGTACTTTCAAACGCAATTTCGATATTGTCCAAGTCTCCGGCCGCAGTTACTTGGTCGAGATTCGTTTCTCGGGCGGAGGCAGGCTCATTCTCCCACGCACTTCCATCCCAGACTCGCACACTGGCATCTTCATTTGTATCCGCCCAGATTGTCGCGAGTCTATTTGAAGTAGGATCACTTGCAAGCTCCACCCATGTCACAGTACCTGAAGTACGAGTCGCATCTAGATTCGTTTCTGCAGACCAGTTTCCACTTCCACAAGTAGTGGAGCCGAGTTTAGTTCTGTATCTGAGCTCATTAGTAGTACCAGTGTTTCCAGAGTAGAGCACCATCACGTCACCTGAGGTGGTCTCGTATGCGATGTTGAATCTTCGCACCGTACTGGAGCCCACGGCTACTGACCATTCATTCGTCCAGCTCGATCCATCATAACAAACGACTTGAAGTGTGCCACTTGAGTTGATGTATCCTGCCACCATCTCGTTTCGTGTGGGTGATGCTTTGATGACAGTGATGTTCGGCTGAGTACCCGAAACAGTGTTGCCAGCGGAGCCAAAAGTCTCTGTCGCACTAGTGTATGTACGCGCCTGTGGGTTTGTATTACCCGATGCACCATAGAACAAAATACCATCACCTTGGGCCACGGCAAAAACGTTAGTACTTGAGAGTAAATAAAAACTCACTACAAAAACTGTGATGATTGATTTAATCAAATTTAAAAAAATTGACCTACACTTTTTCACCGCACTCAACTTCTGGTTCAACATTTGTTATATAAATTATATCATTCAGAGAATAAAAATAAATACTAAAAGGTCATCATAAAATCCTAATTAAATATTTTGAAAAAAATGATGTATAATTTATAAAAGTTGCAAAAAATTTGAAACAA
>CAYZOL010000001.1:32460-46547 GCA_964480325.1 uncultured Candidatus Saccharibacteria bacterium
ATTTATATGGCAATTTGGGTGAAGGAATTTACGAAATTCATGAAAAAAATTTTGAAAATTTGCAAAAAATTTGAACCAACCTAAAAATGCCCACTGAAATAAAATACAACATAGTTTTAGACAACATTCGTACAAAGTTTGATCATGAAAACTATAAATGGTATTTCTCCGTGTCAGATGTACTAAATGCAGTCGTAGACACCACTGATTCTCGTAATTATTGGAAGGTTCTAAAAAACCGTTTAAAGAAAGAACATAATGAGTTGGTTACATCCTGTAACCAACTGAAAATGCCTGGAAGTGATGGAAAAATGTACCAAACTGATGTGGCAGACTCTGAAACACTGCTTCAAATTGTTCAAATCGTTGCCCCCGCACAGGTACTGGCACTTGAGGAATTCCTGCATGAATTTGATAAAAATGAGGCACCAAAAGAGGAAGAAATTGAGTTAAAATTGATGATAGATTTATTTCAGGATGATAAGAATCTTTATCTAAAAACTATGCTTGCCGGCGTCTCCCCTGGAGATATCCACATATCAGTTACTGCAAACCAAATTGAGATACTAGGAAAGAGAAAAAAACTAACAGAAAAAAATGTGGTCAGCATGATGTCAGAAGAGCTTCTTTGGGGAGCATTTGCCAGAGTCATAAACCTGCCACACGATGTTGAAACTGACTCTTGCACGACAGAGTTTGTAAATGGACTTCTTACAATAGTACTTCCAAAGATAGACAAGAAGAGAAAAAAAATTCTAAAAGTAAAATAATATATCTAGCAGAAAATTTTATTCTGAAACTGGAGCTTCAGATGGAGCTGGAGTTGGTTCAAGTGCGGGTGGTGGGGTTGACTCTACTACTGGCGCTGGCGGAGTCTCGACTACCGCTTCAACTTTTTGTTCAGGGGTTGCCTCTACCGTTGGCTCAACCTCAGGTAAAGGATCGGAAATAATTTCTTGTGTTGATTCCTCTTGTGTGGTCTCTCCATCTTGAGCTACCCCATTTTCACTTGTAGGATTATTTTCATTTGTCTCACTCAAAACATCATCTGTAATATCTTCTTCAGTTGGGTTAGGTACTGATGGTGTTGATGGGACAGATTCATCTTGTGGAGGAATTATTTCTAAAATCAAACCCTCTATCACACTCTCTGCAATTTTGGGATCTCTTATGGCTAGTGCCATCCATGAAAACCTAATATCTCTCGGAGCGTTTTTATTTATTAAAATTGTAAACCCATTAATATTTTTATCTACAACAATTGAGGAAATATTTTGTGAGAAGAAATTATTTGCAACTGAGTCCTCCATATTATCTTCAGAGTCAAAAGTGATAGTTGTGGTGACTACAGGAGTCATTGCATATGCTTCGTCAAAATCAACACGCACACTTTTGGCTCCTTCATGAATGAGAGCAAAACCTCCCGAGTCACGGTTAAAGAGTGGTGGTACAACAAACTCAGCCTGTGAAGCAAATCGTAAACTTTTAAAAATTTCGACATCACTCTCACTAAATGTAAGCCCACCTTCTTGGACCGTAGGACCATTGTAGTATCCTTGCTCAACGAATATCATTATGGTACTTTTGCCTGATTCTGGGGTCCATGCTTCAAGAGCTTTACCTATCACCTGACCTCTAGTGGTTGCTTTGGTGGCTTTACCTTCTTCATCGGAGGTAGTTAGATAATCCCCTGGGTTAACGGGCTCAGAATTTATAGAAACTTTAACGGGTACACGCCCCACAAGTGCCACCGGCATAGGATTGTCCGTGTCTTTAATGTTGTACCCAGTTGAGGAAAAGTCTCCAGTGTTGTCTGACACGATTCCAATAACATTGCTTTGATATTTTTTATTTGATTTTATCAACTTTGTAACTTGCCCTTTTACTTTGTTCCAGTCAATATTTCCATCTGTCATATCATAGGTATCAACAAGCTCGGTACCAGTTACAACAATATCGCCAAATTCTATACCTTCTGCTACTGGATACATTTCTGCATAGTCCGCCGCTGGAGCTCCACTACAATCCTTAAGCTGGTCCACTCCAGCGCCATTGGTCTCGTGACAGACGGCATAGTTGTTCGTCGATGCTGCCAAATTCACAAAAGTGTTTCCGGCACTATCGATTTTAAACTTGCTCACATTGTTGTTTTGAAAATCAGCAAAGTTTCCAGAAAATGTTCCACTACCTGTCGCAAAGTCCATTAAAAGGCCTGTCCCGGAGAATGTTGTAGTATCATGATAGAAATACGCCATCTGTGGAGTTGTTGTGATGGTGTTCGAATAGAGTCTCAAAATATCCCCTTGGGTTGTGCCAGTACTTTCACCATAGATAGCAGCTGGTATAAGAACTCCACCTGCTAGACCTGAGGTTATAGCCTGAATTCCAAAAGTTGCACCGGTGGTTCTAATACCGGTATTTGTCCCTGCTGTATTGCTTCCTGCATTTGAAGTAACTTCAATACCTCTCACTAAGTTGGCAAGAGTAGTATTATCTACTGTTCTTATTATCTCTCCGACCATAGTGTTGGAATTTGTAGTAGGAGCGTTATTAAATACAAACCTATTGCCGACTTGAACATAGCTTGATGCTCCACCATTATTAAATGTATATTCTCCATGTATTCCTGCAATGGCAGTTGTTGAACCGTTTGATGCCATAGTTGAAACTATATTTAATTTTGCCAAAGTTCCGGTACTAAGTGTAGTACCTCCTACAAGTACTTGTCCTGAATCAACATTTAGACCAAGGTTTGCAGTTGCTCCACCGGAAGCGGTTAGATACAAACCAATGTTTGTTGAAGTTGTACCATCATGGGTATTTGAAATCTTGGCACCGTAAGTTGTTATTCCAGAAGTTCCGTTCGTCCCCGTAGTTACTAAATTAAGTGCGGTTTGAGAAGCAGCAGCAGCTGTACCTGAAACTTGGAGGTCAACTAACTTCCCTGAGGTAAGGCTTGAAGATGCTACATATATACCCGTACCAGTTGTTAATGAATTGACGATTACGGAAAGCGCAGAAGAAGTGGTGGTTTGGGTAGTATTAGCAGAAGTTACAGACATAGTACCTGAACCCTGTATATATCCTGTCACAGCAGCTATTGCTCCTGAAGAGTTTACTTGAAATGCATCCGAAGCTCCTACAGTTAAAAGCGCAGTTGGTGATGCATCACCTATACCAACATTCCCTGCTGCAAATATTCCAGCGTAATTATTAGACCCTCCAGAGGCAGTTGCATAGAGTCCAACATTTGTAGATGTTCCTGTGTGAGTGTTCGAAAGATAGGCACCATACGTAGTCTGAGCTCCTGTGCCGTTGGCACCAGAGAGAGAAACATTGATACCTTTTTGGTTATCGATTCCACCAGTACCGGTGATAGCAATGTCTATCATTGTTCCAGAAGTTAGCGATGAAGAATTGAGTGAAAGTATTTTGCCGGTAGTCAACGAGTTTGCAGTATAGGTATGGAATGTTTCTGTGTCTGATGATATTGTCCAAGCATTTAATTCAGCATCATCAAAAGTTAGGGTCTGAGTTCCAGTAGGCGCAGTAATATCACTCCAGGAAGAAACACCTCCACAACCCGAACAAGAAACTACAGTAAGTACACCACCAGCAGTTATACTCCAATCATCACCGGTGATAGCCACATTGTCGAGAGCTGAACCGATTGAGATTGTATCTGAAACAGTATTGTTTGTCCCTATGTTTATTGTGTTCCCTGCATTACCAGTACCAATATTGATTGTTTTTGCATTGTTGCTTGTACCTAAATTTAAATTTCCCGTTGAGTTTGAATCCACAGTAAGTGGACTTGTACCAGTAGACTTTAGCCCTGCGGCAGTAGCGTGGCTAAGCAATAGAGCACCTGAAGTAAGGGCTGGGAGCTGGTTGTCAGTTGCAGACTGCGCCGGAGTGAACCCGCCAACGGTTTTAGAGTTAATGGCAAAAGCAGATGATACAATTTGTTGTCTTGGTGTGAGTGTTTCAAAACTCTCGTCCCCTGATGTACAGCTTCCTGCCCCAATTGCTGAAACTTCAATTTGCATAAATGCTTGGTCATCGGTAAATGCCAGATTGAGAGCATCCCCTCCAGCGCCCGTGTCACCCACTGGTGCATCAAAAACTCCTTCACGAGTAAGAATAGTCATAGTAGAAGGTGCGCCTGCTGGCCAAATTTTACTCCCACCTGATACAGCATCATAAATAGAAAATTTGTAACAGTAGTTTGTACCGCTTGAACCACCGAGTAAATTACCACTGGCATTCAGTAATCGTCCTTGGAAATTTATTATAAGTGGCACACCAGCAGTAGCAAAAGCTTGCTTAGGAATGAGACTAAAAAAAGTAAATACAAGCAAAAAGACCGGTACAACCAAAATTGCCCAAACGGGTTTTACCCTTCCTTTTTGTTTGTTATTAAATTTCATTACTCGACCATATAATTATAGTATATTTAGGGACACAAAAAAACGCTTTTTTAGAGCGTTTTTGTGCATAACTTTTATAAAATATATTTTTGGAAGAAAAAAAGTTACATGAGTGCTTTTATTTGACTTTCGTACTTTTTCATTACCTCTTCCCCTGCTAATTTTTGATCCATACCACTATCGATCTTTGATTTTACTTCTTTTGCTATTTCCTCAAAAAGTTTTGGATCCTTTTCGATCATGTTGATAAACATATCAATCTGATCCTCTGGTACTCCTTGCTTTCTAAGCATTTTCTTCAATAAAAAATTTTTAAACATAGGTAGCATTATACACCCGGTAGTGAATTTTGGCTATGTGTAAAACACGCTCTTTCAGAGCCTAGTCAAAATCTACTACCGGGTACATTAATCTTCTAATATTTCAAAATCATCCCCTTCTTGTGGCTGTGCTTTTTTTCTTCCTCTTACAAAATTAACGGCAATCACCGATACCCCCAAAAGCAACGCAAAAATAGGGTAAGAAAAATAGGATTTGTCAACTGTCGAAGAAGAATTAACACTACCAATCACATCCGCCTCTAAGTTTTGAGTTGGTAAGTCCCCTATTGCCTCTTTTGCTTCATCAATAGTCAGATCCGTCTGAAAAATTTGTTGAATATTTCTTAAATTGTTTGAGTTTGCCTGCGCGACAGTTGTTGTTGAAATTATTTCACTTTTTTTAATAACACTTTCATTCTTGTTGACACTAATCAACGTTGCCCCAAAATCAAATGCAATGTTGCCAGATGATGTAACAAGTTTTAAACTTTTTTCGTCATCAAAATTTAGCTTGGTTATTGTGGGAGATATAATTACGCTTTTTTCAGTTTTCAAAATAGAGTTTTTTGGAAAAACAAAATAATTACTATCAGAAGTTAAGCTCCAGTTTTCCAGATCAATATCATAATCTGTGGTATTTTTTAATTCGACAAAAAAGTCTGCAGAGTTCCCCACCCGAGATATTATTATCGTAGCAGGCACTACCTTGATTGTAATTTTGTCAGATGCGCTAGGAGTAGTGGCATACTCATTTTCAAAATATTCCAATGAAACTAAATATTCTCCACTATAACTATACGCATGTTCAAAACTTTTTGCTGCGGGCAATTTAATCGTCTTCGAATCTCCGTCACCAAAGTTCCAGTACAGTTTTCCATGTTGCATATTTTCTCCAAAACGCCCTGTGTTTACTGAGTCAAATAAAATTGGTGTGCCTGTAAAAGCCAAGGTGCTTGATGTGATTTTTGTTTTAATCGGAACTTGCTTAGGAGATGGAGATGAAGCAGAAGTTGAACTACTATTTGCATTTTCATCTACATTGCCACCTTGTAAAGCTTCATCATTTGTATTTGTAGTACCACTGCCAATGTTTGATAAACCTAGGGTTGGAGATGCCATAACCCACGAGTTTGATACTTTTTGCAAGGACTTTCCATCACCATTTGCGCCTGTACTACTCTCATATGTGTATTGGTCCACAATATTGGAATCTGTATCTTTGATAGCCAGCAACTCCCCCGTGTTATCCAATGAAAAACTGGAGTCAAAAATACTTCCAGAAAAACTAGGCCAGTCAATTTTAAACTTTTCTGGATCAGACACTATTATTGCATACCCGCCTAGAGGAATGCTTTTATCCCCGGCAATAAGTGTTAGCCCGTGGTTTGTGTTTGCCTCAAAAAATTTATAAGAAGAGAGATCAACTGGCGTTGTACCGCTATTATAAACCTCCACCCATTCACGACCAGTGTCGGTGCCCTCGAGATCATACATTATTTCGTTTATCAAAACTGCAGCATTTACAGATGTAAATGAGGAAAAGAAGCATACCAGTACCCCCAGAATTGCAAACCTGTATTTCATGTTATAATCGTAGCATGACTAATAAAGAAGGAAAAATCGAATTTTTGGCAATTGGGGATATCGTAATTGATGCATTTATCAGGTTAAAAGATGCAGAGGTACACTGCAAAGTGGACAATACTGCTTGTGAGCTTTGCGTCAGGTTTGGTGACAAGGTGCCTTATGAATCCGTAGATGTGATTTATGCTGTGGGCAACAGCCCAAATGCTTCAGTCTCTGCTTCTAGACTTGGACTTTCATCTGTTCTTGTGGCAAATATTGGCAATGATAAAAATGGAGCTGACTGTTTAGAGTCTTTGCAGAAAGATGGTGTGATAACAGACTACATCCTTAAGGAAGACGGTAAAAAAACAAACTACCATTACGTACTGCTTTATGAAGTAGACAGAACCATACTTATTAAACACGAGGAATTTAATTATAAAATGCCTGAGATTAATGAAGTTGGTTGGGTTTATCTAAGCTCGCTCGCTGAAAACTCATTGCCATTTCATGATGATATTATTGCCTTTCTTGATAAACACCCAGAAACTAAATTAGCCTTTCAACCTGGAACATTTCAAATGAAATTCGGTAAAGAAAAATTAAAAAAAATATACGAAAGAACTGATGTTTTCTTTTGCAACCTAGAAGAGGCAGAAAGAATTTTGGAAATAGAAAATAGAGATATCAAAGTCTTGGCTAAAGGAATACACGACCTAGGTCCAAAAATTGTTTGTATTTCAGACGGTCCAAATGGCGCATATGCATCTGACGGAACTGATATGTGGTTTATCCCAATGTACCCCAATACAGGAAAAGCTATCGACCGGACAGGCGCTGGTGACGCTTTCTCCTCTACTTTTACTGTAGCTCTTGCCCTCGGCAAGACTGTTCCTGAGGCGCTATCTTGGGGACCTATCAACTCTATGTCTGTCGTCCTAGAAATCGGTGCGCAAAGGGGCTTGCTTTCACGAGAGAAACTAGAGGACCTTCTTGCTAAAAAGCCAGAACATTATAAAGTTACAAAAATTTAAATTCTTGGTATAATTATAAAGTAATGGCAATAGGTCAACCACCCGCAACCACAGAACAAACAACACCACATCGACAGACAACAGCGCCGGCATATAAACCCAGTATTGAAGAATATGCTTCGGTTCATAATTTCGAAGGCGGTAACCCGCCACTCGATACTGTGCCACCATGGTTGCTTAAAGATATTGAAAAATATTACACTGGGTCTTTCGAGGGGAACAATCCACCAACTTTATATATAGAAAAATCTGATTCTTCTGTATATTTAATCATGGACGATGATCATAAAATTGAGTTACCAAGAAACTCAAAATTTTTTAATGTAAATTTAGATTTACTGAACTCTATGTTTTATCCAAAACCTACAAGTTATGGCCCAGATCACTCTGAGTACAATGAAAGGGGGGGGACGGTGATAGACATCGGCCCGTCTTTGAGCGCTATTTTTGATATTGACCCAGAGCTGGCTCAGGCAATAGAAAAATATAGAGAGATGAGAAAGGGTAGATCCCAACTTATTGATGAAATAGAAAATGAGTTACGAGATGAGTTAAAGAAAAAAAATAAACAAAATGAAGATATTGAATATATTATAGATAATACCAACTTATTTGAAATTGCTGATAAAAAAATAGACAAAAGGGCAAAAAAAGAGCTGGGCATAAAAACGCTTGCTCAAGTAAAGAAGCATGTAAGGAGTCTTAGGGTTGCTATCAAAATACCCAAAGAAACGGCCGAAAAAATAAAAGAAATTCATACCAGAGAAAACCCAAATGGTATAAGAGATGCATATACAATCATAATGGATTATCTGCTAAAGAATTAAAATAAACGTATCGCTAAAACAGGAAAATTATAAAAGTTGTTTCTTAATCTACAATAATCATATGGCCATAGACAAAACCCCACCAGCAATATCTATTCCTGCTTCAAGCCCAAGCCCAAACGAAAAAGGCAAGGTCGTTGATATTCGAGAATTTATGCAAAAAAGATTTGCCAAAAGTCTAGATACTATTTCTCCTGATGCAATCGACAAGTGCACTCGATTATTAAGCCCTATCATAAACCAAATCGGGGTTGAGCTTGCAAAGGAAAACCCAGAACTTGCAGGCAGAGAGTTCAAAAAAAATGGAATTACTGTATATTTCAATGATAAGGTTTTTGACCCTGATGCTGTTTTACCAGAAGATATCTATAAGCCAAGTTTCAATATTATTGTTGAAATTTCTATTAATTCTGGATACCCATTTGATCCTAGTAACGGTTATGAACGAGGAGTCGTGAATGTAGTAATTAAATTCGAGCGAGGTGAAGATGGATATTATGGATGGATTATTGAGGCATATTTAGTCACAGAAGATTACGAGGTGGTCAATCTTACCGATGAACAACTTTTGTATTTTGCGAATATATTCGCAAAACTATTGGGAGGCAAATAAAAATTACAAACCTTTTAGAATGGTTTCTGGCTCTAAATTCCATTTCTTTATTGCGTTTTTGTACGTATGACCAAAGAGCACATCCTTAATCTCAGCAATATAGGGTGTTGGATCAAGATTAAATTCATCTTGCTTTGATTCATTGTCTCCAGCCTTTATCAAGGCCTTAGTATATTTCTCTGTGACAAATCTGAGTGCTGTTTTTAGTTCACCTAAGTCTCTATCCCCTTCAGTGTCTTTCTCATTAATTATCTTTCTTATTCTTTCCATACATGTTATTAAAATTGGATTTAATTCTTGTGGAGATTCCACGTTGTTTAATATTTCTAAATCCGCTAATAATACATCTTTCTTATTGTATCCCCCACAGCTGGATATTTATCTACACATTTGAAATACACAATACTATTGTATCTAATTGGTAAAGAATTTATCCACCATTTTTCAATAACCCCACTATCTCTGTTGATCATCACACTTTTACCAATAGTGTATTTAGACTCTGGACCGCCTTTCATGGCCTTGGCTATTTGTTTTTCAAAATCATTTGACATGTTCTTTCTTATACATAAATACACGTCAATTGCAATAACTTGTAAGGATTGTGGTATAATCAATTACATAATTATTATGGGTAAGGAAGATTTAAATACTATAAATATGACAAACCCAACTTTAGAGAAATCAGGTAGTGTCTCTGATTCAGAGCCACGAACAGACACTGGTGCGGTTTCAAAAAAAGTCGAATCCTTAACATGGCAGAAAATGAAGGACAGATTTTCAGAATATGTTGTGGATCTAGTTTTAGGGTATGGCGAATTAGAAAAAGCCAAAGCTCTTTCATTTCTAGAACGATACAAAACTGGCATACAAGAAAACCGAGAATCTACTAAAATACAAGCTTCTGAGGACAGAATATACAAAGCAGGAATAGAACTCGCTAGAAAAATGGGTTGGCAGGAAAGAAGAGAACCAAACCCTCAGAAAGATGAAATTAAATCAGCTGAACCGGAAATGCCGGGCGAAGCAAGACCATCCGACTCAACTTTAGCCAGCGAAGAAAATGCTCCCTACTCCCCTGATAAGGGCATACCAGTTTTCATAACTATAGATTTAGAAAGACGACTTAAGAATTTAGGAGTATCCCAACAGGAGATTGATAAACTAACCCCAGTACAAGCCTGGGATTTACTGCAGGTAAAAATAAAGAAAGAAAAGATAAATAGTAATTTTTCTGATAAACAAGAAAAACCAAAAGCTAAAATTGATGATTTAGATGCAGATTTTGAGCTATTACAAAAAATGTGGGACGAAGCATATGACAGAATGTATGAAACAAGTAAAAATGAACAAATTGACACAATATTGAAACTCACAGCAGTCCCACCCAGCGAATATAAAGTTCTGCGAGAATATTTAGCGAACAATCAAAACAATCTGAGCCCAGAAGAAAAAAGGTTTATTCAGATGTCAATCCACATGAAAACATTCAAGTCAAAGGCGAATGAGATGATTTTTGATGGGGCAATTGAGGGACAAAACGAAGAGGATGAAATCATAACTGATACTATTTTTAAAGAAGAATTTATTGATAAGGGGCGGGTTTCAGATGAAATAATTGATTTTATTGCAAACTATATGCATCAGCATGCGAAATTTCCAGGGCAAAAGTCGGTCGCAATATTTAGTGACAGAGATCACGGATACGGTGAAAGAATTGAAGCAAAACTAAGGCAAAAGAAAGAAGCTGAATAAAAGCGTTGAAAATAAAGAGACAATAAATGTAACTCAAAAAATGAAAAATCTTATAATAATTATTGTTTCTGTTTTACTCGGCTTTGGATTGGGTTGGTATTATTTCGACAAGTCTCAAACTATCGAAAATACAGACCAGAATACCATACAAAGCGACGCAACTTCTCTATATTCAATCAGATCGAATGAAACCGTAACAGAGAATGGTAAGAAAGAGGGTTATCTACTAAAATCTACGAATCCTGAAAAAGAAATTAGAATTGATTTAATTACCTCTATCTCTCACCCGACTGAAGGTGTGCAGGGAGAATATCTGGCGAACAATCCAGTAGATTTGAATATAGATAATGCAGTAATTACTCTACCGCTCAAAGATGGTATATATAATAAATTTATTGAAGAATTGAAAACTGAGCACGGTCAAATTGGTGGAATTTTTAATGAAAATGGAGACGAATTAGCCTTCGAGCGAACCAAAAGCAAAGGGTTTGAGGGCTATGATCTACCAGAGGCTCAAACCATATTCCCTTTCATTTTAACTCTAGAAAATGGAATTGTAGTTGATATTGATTTGTCTTATAGAGAGTAGGAGTAGTCAAACCTTGTTCATAAGCTCTATTAGCTTCCTTTCTCCGAAATGCATTAATAGTGCACTAAATACTGTTACATTTTCTAGGTTTCTTTTTGGTAAAGTCATAGATTGAAAGATTTTGTATTGATTTTCCTTCAAGAAATTTAAATGTTCTTGATTAAATTCATCCTTCGACATATCAAACTTTACTTTATCTGGGTAATATTGTGACACGATGTCCAAGGCAACACGAACCTGCATCATGTATGACATTGCCTCGCTAGGCCTCTGAGAATAATAATTTAATTCAAACTCATCCTCGTCTTCAATATTAACCCTACCTTCATCATATATATCCTCCTTTTTACTTTTATTTATGACTTCGTCTTTAATCTTTTGCGCAATACTTTTATCCAGAGCATTATTCTCTACCATTGAGTCTATTATGAGTTCAAACACTCCATAAAACATCAAATCATGTGACTGTGTGGTATGTTCACATTCATGAGCCACTGTAAAAAGTTCCCACTTTTCAATATGATTACCTTCCCCGTCCACAAACGGGCCTGCATTTGCAGTATCAACAGGAATACCTGGTTTACCTGGAGTATATTTCCCTTTTACTCCATCTTTCAATCTCTTAAAAACGACGTCATTATTGTTCAGGTTTGAAACTCTTATGTAAAATAAATTCTGTGTAAGTACTGAAACTTCTTGTGCAGTTTTATATTTGAACTTCTCCTTAAACTGAGACTTGAGTCTATCCACATATGTATATGAGTTAGCGAACTTTCGCACCCTGTCACGTTGATCTTTTGCAATCTTGCTCCAGATTGGATTATCTTTGAAGTATCCCTGCAACAACTCAGGTATGTCTTTGAGCTCTGGAGAAATCTGCAACTGATCCATCCAAGCAAACTCTTGTAAGTCAGATTCCTTGTTTTCTTCGCTTCTAAAGTTAGAAATCTTCGGCAATAAAAGGACAGCAGCAGCGATTGTAATGTTATTAATAAACTTTCTTCTTGGAATCGTCTTTCTTTTGTTTTCTTGAAAATCTTCTTTCATTTTAGTTGTGTTTAGCTTTTTTATATTTGTGTTGTATTTACATGGCGTTGTTCATTAAGTCTACAAAATCTTCCTCAGTAAAAGTGCTAATGTAAGTTTCAAACGAGCTTGGAATAATCTTACCATCTATAGTTAATTTACTGAATATTTTATCTTTATTTTCTGCTAAAAATTTCATGTGGTCTTTAGTAAACTTGTCCTTCGTCATGTCAAACTTTGGTATTCTTTTGTCATCATTTGTTTCAGATACTATATGCATCGCCATACGAATTTCCATGACATATGCAATTAATTCCTCGGGTTTCATGTTATAAATTTTAAAAATGGAATAATTTGCCTCCAGAAAATACCGCTTTATCCTCCCATCCTCTGTCGCTGGTCTTAAGTCCTTGATTATTAAATCTGCATCCTCTTGTGTTACTTCCCCACTACTTACATGATGTTTCAAAATACGTAAATACGTGGTAGCAAGCATAAGCTCTCTTGTTTGTACCGCATGCCAAAGTTCGTGGAATTCAGAAAATACATCAGTATTTTCTCTGTCAAACTTTACCTTTTCTCCCTCTTTTGAACTGCCTTTTTCAAAGGCAAGCGTGTCTAGTTTTATTAGTCTTTTTTCAGGAACATACTTAGCTATCACTCCTTCTTGAGTAAGATTCGTGTATTCATAGTGTGTTTTTTTGACTTCCTTTATTTTGTCCCTCATTAACTTATCTGTAAGTTTGATTATCGCTTCTTCATCTTTTTCTGGATAATATTCCTTGTAACAATCAGAAATATAGTCCTTATAGATATTTGACTTCAAAAAAAGAATAGACCTTTCACATTGGTCTTTAACCAATTCTTTCCATGAGCCAAACTTTTTGGCATAATTTTGCAAAAGCTCTGGCACATCCTCAATCTTGGGATATATCTTTTCAAACACAATCTCAGGTAGTCCTTCATTCTTACTACTTTCTTTAGCCGCATTACTTATGTTGTGAGCACCTAGAGCCCCTCCGGCTAACAAAGTCGCTATAGTTCCCATGAAATTTCTCCTACTTTCTCCAAATGAATCTAGTTTTTCTTTCATATTTTAATTTTTCCTTTTAAATATTTTTTTCACCGCTTCTTTGATTGCATTTTTGTCCACGGCTAGTGTTCGATGAATTTATACATAGTTATTATAATATAATATTCATAGCTTTAACAAATGCTTTTTTTCTTTCTTCTGAAGTGAAAAACTCATCATAATAATCAATTGGAAAATACTCCGCTGAGCTTGTTGCCTCCCCAGCCTGATCCATTGTTATGATGGTCTTGGGCATGAACATTTTGTCCTTATTTTTAAGCATAAACTCAAGATGGTCTATCGTAAAATCATTCTTGCTCATGTTAAACGGTGGACACCCGATGGACGATGAATTGGTTTGTGAAACTGTATGCATAATTGTACGAATATGCATTAAATACGCAGGCACCTCTACCGACTTGAAAGGATAGTCGGATACTTCAGGGCTCTCGCTTGGAAACCCTGATGACATTAAATGGGTTTTGGGGTCTGTTGTTGCTTTTTCTAAAATTAAGTTGACTTTTTCCTGTGGAAAATCTTCTTTTGAAATTAATTTCAGTTCTGACCATAATTCAAGAATTGCCTTGTAGGCTCCTTTTGTAATTGAATCAGCCGATAGCGCCGAATGATATAGTTCGTGTATCGCTGTAAAGAGGTCTATGGTTTCTGCAATTATCATTCTATTGAGAGATCCATCAGAGTTATTTATTACACCGACAAACATCTGACCTTGTTTTAGGGTGTCCAAGAGGATCTGATCCGATGTAATCTTGCCTTCTAATTTTTCTCTATACTGACCCATGTCATTACCCTCAATTGTATTAAGAATAATTTGGTTATTCGAAAAAAAATACC
>CAYZOL010000002.1:0-3986 GCA_964480325.1 uncultured Candidatus Saccharibacteria bacterium
TTCGGCACAGTATTCTGGAGATTCTTCAAAGGGCAGTTGCCATTTATCGTCGTCCTACCATTTGTCTTAAATTTAATTTTCAATTTCTCTTTTACCTATTTCCAATTCGGCCTCAAGAACAACCTCCTCGCCTCCATCGACATCCTCCTCGTCCTAGGCACCCTCATCTGGGCCCTCGTAGCCATATACCTCGCCTCGACTAAGCTCCTAAGCCTAGGCGGGCCCGATCTACGCTGGGTCGCCTACATCAACATCCCATACCTCCTGTGGGTCTCCTTCGCAACTATCCTCCAACTCACCATCACTTTTTTGAATAAATAGTAACTTACAGGGCGTTTTACCTTTTTTTAAACAAGTTATGCTAAAATAAACGCATGACCGTAGCTGAAGGAGTAAAAAAAATACAGGAAAATTACGACTTGAATCATATTTTCGCCTACACTGTTTTTAGCTCTGTTTCTGGTGAGAATTTTCTAGAAGAAGCAGGAAAATTCATTGAGCAAAAGCCAAAACCGTTTGTGAAGTGGGTAGGTGGCAAGAGGCAACTCCTAACCCAGTTCAAAAAAAACAAACTATACCCTCCGGAACTTTTCAATCCTAAAACGAACACATACTTTGAGCCCTTTGTCGGTGGCGGGGCCGTATTCTTTGACCTTCTGCCTCGGCATGCGGTGCTTTCTGATTTAAACAAAGAGTTAGTTATAACTTACAATGTAATAAAGAACGATATCGAGGCATTAATAAAATCCTTGAAAAAGCACGAATATGAGAAGGGTTACTTTTTAAAAGTTCGCGCGAGGAAAATTGAAAAGATGTCTGACCTTGAAATTGCTTCACGATTCATTTTCCTGAACCGCACTTGTTTCAATGGCATGTACAGAGTAAACAGCAGTGGGCAGTTCAATGTGCCTTTTGGTAAATATTCGAATCCGATGATTTGTGACGAGTTAAACCTCCGTAGAGTTTCCAAGGCCTTGCAAGGCACGACTATCAAGCACGAAGATTATAAAAATGTTTTAAAGAAAGCCAAGAAAGGGGATTTCGTATACTTTGATCCTCCATATTATCCGGTGAGCAAGACTGCCTCTTTTACCTCCTATACGAAGGATGCATTTTTAGAAAAAGAGCAAATAGAGCTTCGTGATACATTTCTTGAGCTTCATAGGCAAGGGTGTTTCCTTATGCTATCGAATTCTGATACGCCTTTTATAAATAAAATTTATGGAGAAATTAAAGACCCGCGTGTAAAAGTACACAAAGTGGAAGCCGGCCGAGCCATAAACTCCAACGCCTCAAAGCGCGGCAAAATTACGGAAGTATTAGTAACTAATTATTAAAGACAGAATGGACAGGAACCTATTAAATTATAATAAACCAACCGTAGAAGAACTTTTCAGTAATAAAAGATACCAAGTTCCAAAATATCAAAGAGCTTATGCTTGGGATCAGGAAAAAGCAGAAAAATTTTACCAAGATATTTTTGCGAGCACAGGAGATTATTTTTTAGGTAGCATTTTATTAACTGACAAATCAAGAGAAGAGAATTTTTATGAAATTATAGACGGCCAACAGAGAATAACAACAATTTCTTTGTTTCTATTTGCTTTATACTTAGTTTTTAAGGAGGTAAGTGATAGCGAGGCTGGAACATACATACATGCCAAATATTTAATGGGTGGTGATTTAAATATTGGTACCTACCAAGTTGTTCAACTTGGTAGGCATAACAGGGATTTTTTTTGTTCAATATTAGAAATAAAATCTATCCAAGATGTCGGAGGATTAAATCCTAATGGTACAAACAAAAATATTTTAAATGTTCTTAATTATTTTATTGATAAAATATCAAAAGAAAAAAAGCCAGATATTCATCTGGAAAGGAAAAGACTGGTTGAAATATTAACACGGATAACAAAACAAGTTTTCTTTTTTGAAATTATTGTGCCAGATAATGTACAGGCATCAAGATTGTTTGAGGTTCTAAACAATAGAGGGGAAGACCTGAATGATACTGATTTGGTTAGAAATTACCTTTTATCTAAAGCTGATACTGAAGGATTCCAAGAAAGTATTGATTCATGGGGTAATATTGAAGATAAAATTGGGGTTGAAAACTTGGAACAGTTTTTAAGGTACTCATCTTTTCTTGTGTCAAAAAAAGAAACAACTTATGAAAGGATTGTTGAGTATACTGAAAATGGTTCCTCTAAAACTACCATTATTTTTTTATCTGATTTGGTTGATTTTTATTTAAAAATAATAGAACCAAATTCTTATGATGAAGATGTCGAAGGTGACTTACTAGAAGATCTGTCATTATTTGGGGTTACTCAGATTAGATCGATCTTGTTGGCAGCAAGTAAGAAGTTTAATGCCAATGATTTAATATCTTTAATAGAAGCCTTAAAAATATTTATTTTTAGATATTCTGTAATCTGTGGGAAAAATCCTAACAAGATTGAGTTACTGTCTCAGAATATGTCTTACCAGATCTTCAATAAAAATATATCGCTAGCGGCGCTACTGAATGAAATGAAATCGATAGATCCAAGTGAAGATGAATTTAACATATCTTTTACAAATAAAGATTTCAAAAGCCACAAAATACCTAAATATATTTTAGAGAAAATTGAAGATAGCATGTCTGTAGGTGACAAAGAAGTGTCTAGAGCATCTGTTCATCTTGAACATATAATGCCAAAGAAAATAGACAAGTGGGCATTACAAGATAAATATTATGATAATTCTTTTCACAAGAATTACTTGAACAAAATTGGTAATATGGTTCTTTTGCATGTAAGTATCAATACATCTATCAAAAATAGTCTTTTTGGGACAAAAAAACAAAAATACAAAGGAGACATTAATTTGCTTGATGATATTATTAAAAGAAACGAATGGAAAGAAAATGATATAACATGGAACTCGAATAGATATTTAGAGCAAGCGAAAAAAATATGGCCAAAAATAACTTAAGTCTTTTGAATAACAAGAAACTTATCCAATGGTGTTACCAGGGGGTTACAGAAAAAACTCTTGCTAATACTGCTGATGAAAAGGTTTTGAACCCATATCAAAAAGAAGAAAAAGATTGGGCCAGATCTGTTATTGGTGGTGCTGGATCACAATGGACCACAAAATTGTGCCAGGATTTGGTTGCAGAAGCTTTGGAAAAATTAGGTAGAAAGAATGTCAGGAAAACAAAACAAATGAAAAGCTCTGTTCGAGACAAGAAATACGATCCGGATTTGGAATGCGATGAATATGTCTATGAAGTAAAAGGTAGGAATTGGACGACTACTGGCACGGCTGGAGAAAAGATATTAGGAGTACCATTAAAATATGGAGAAGTTCCTAAATTGTATAAAAAACCTTTGCAAATCATCTTGGTTGGCTATCAAGAATACGAAGCACGAAAAGCATTTGCATTTGGCGATCTATTAAATTCAAAAGAACAAACAAAAGAGTTAAAAGAAAGCTTAGCTTTTTATAAAGAACACGAGATTGAATATGTCGGGTTTACAGATATTCTGAAAAAGATAGGTTACCCAGATGGTTGTTGGAAAAAATAAATTTCAAAAATGCCAACGAAAGAACTAAAACTTCATCCAGATAACTTTGAGATGGAATGCACTACTGTTTGGGCTTTTCCTAGGCGGGGAAGCTGGGCCACGCATGCATCCGACTGGCGGGGGAATTGGGCACCGGAGGTAGTGCGGAATTTGATTTTAAGGTATTCCAAAGAAGGAGACCATTTGCTTGATTGCATGATAGGTGGAGGAACCACAGCGATTGAGGCAAAGATTTTAAACAGGCACATAACCTGCATAGATGTAAATGAAGAAGCACTTGAGCGCACACGACAAGCTTTGAATTTTGAGGTTAAAAATAAAGCCAAACAAAGAATAATAAAAAGTGATGCTCGGGATATGAAATTTATTAAAGATGGCGAAATGGATTTCGTCTTAACCCATCCACCCTATGCT
>CAYZOL010000002.1:3996-31140 GCA_964480325.1 uncultured Candidatus Saccharibacteria bacterium
ATAATAAAATACAGCGATGGCAAGCTTTCAGACGACCTTTCAAACATTCACGATATAGATGCATTCGTAGACGAGGTAGAAAAGGTAGCAAAAGAATTGTTCAGAGTTTTGAAAAAAGGAAAGTATTGCGCAATTTTGATGGGCGACACAAGAAGGAATAAAATGTATCAACCTTTAGCATTCAAAGTAATGGACAGGTTTATAAAAGTTGGTTTTACATTGAAGGAAGACATTATAAAAAGGCAATTCAATTGCAAAGCCACAGGTTTTTGGGTTAAAAAGTCTCAAGAATCAAACTTCTTGCTAATAATGCATGAACATTTATTTGTGTTTCAGAAAGTTTAAAATAGATGAAAACAATCACTAAAAAAATAGATACGGTATGGTTTGAGGCTATTCTGGCGGGGAAGAAAAAGTATGAATTACGACTGGCGGATTTTGATATTGATGAGGGGGATTTGTTGAGGTTGGAAGAATGGGTTGGCGAGGGTGCGGACCGTAAATTCTCAGGCAGGTTTATCGAAAAGAAGGTTACTTATTTAGTAAAACTAGATTTGAATGAGTGGATAACCAAGCAACCTGAACTACTAGAAAAAGGCATGTATGTAATTTCGTTCGAGTAGCCTTCAACAATAGCTTTTACGAAAATACCTGCCAACTAAGAAACAATCATTAGTTCCATTTTCATATTGTGTTCAGGATATCCAGGAACTGGTATGAAGTTTAATTTTTCAAGAAACTCGCGAAATCCACCTTGGATCAAAGGTGAGTGCACTGTAATTTTTTTACATTCTTTAAATCTCGGGTCAGTTTTGATAATCTCCACAGATTCCTTAATACCCGATAATATTTCACGCAAATTAGCAAAAACACGAACTGGTGCGTGCAAAGCAACCTCGTTTGCCCCTTCTATATTGTAGGTTATGATTTTCCTACTATCTAGAGGGAACATACCCCTAGCTGTGTGGTCGTTTAAGAATATATTATTTATTGCATCTTCTGTGTGATATATGTCAACTAATTCGCGAGCTAATACTTTAGAAAAAAACACTAATCTTTCTTTTGTGTCAGTGTGTGTCTCAAAATAGTCAAAAATTTCTTTAGATATTTTTTCTTTCTGGTCGGTAGATCCAAAAAATGAATCCGTCTTTTTCGCAACATAGGACAAAAGCTCTTTTTTAATATCAAACTCTGGAGAATTTTCCCATATTTTTAGTATTTCTAGATTCTTCTTAATGTAGACTTCTTCAATTCTTTTTTGCATTTTATCCCTAAACATCTGTTCTGGGTTTGGTTCAATATTGTGCATATCCTTAAATTATATATTATTCTAATATTTTTTCTATTCGTTAATAGAGAGTAAGTAATATTATTATTAATTAAGCAGGAGTATAATATACCTATGCAAAAAGATAAAAAGGTCATTGGGCTTTTTGTTTTATCACTCATGGGGGTTATGTTCTCTGGGTATTTGAGCGGGGTGAAGTTTTTTACCGAGACTTGCGCATTCAATGAATCCTGTCCGTATTTCTTGGGCTATCCGGCTTGCTACTATGGCTTTGCGCTTTTCCTGACTTTATTTATTCTCTCCAGCTTGCTCTTGTGGCAAAAGGTTGGGAATAAAATTGGGCTCATCTTTATGAGCATCGTTTCATCCCTTGGGGTTTTATTCGCTGGGTATTTTACGCTTAAAGAACTTCCAATATTATTAAATGAAGGGTTAAGTGCCTATCTGCTCGGCTTGCCCACCTGCGCTCTGGGCTTAGTATTTTTCGTTGTCATTCTTTTTGTGTCATTACTTACTCTACGCAAAATGGAGTCAGTAAATTAAGATGCCAAAGAATATAATTTTATCTAGTTTCGGGTTTGAGTATGAGGTGCGGTCGAGGAAAGGCACGAGGGGTGTGAGGATAGCTGTGGGGGTAGATGGCGAAGTTGTGGTGACAAAGCCACGCTATGTTTCCGTGGGTGAGGTCGGCAGGATTGTAGAGCGGAAGGCAAGCTGGGTGTTAGAGCAGATAGAAAGGCAGAAGGCTCGGCCCAAGAAGATTCTGGCGCATTATGGGGTGAAGGATTTTAAGGAAAGGAAGGCTGAGGCGTATAAACTGGCGAAGGAAAGGGTAGAGCATTTTAATAAATTCTATGGGCTTAGGGTTAAAAGTATAAAAATCCGCAATCAGAAAACCAGATGGGGGAGTTGCTCGAGATCCGGGAATTTGAGTTTTAATTATAAAATATTGTTCCTACCATTAGAACTTGCGGACTATATCGTGGTGCATGAGCTCTGCCATTTGGCCGAGATGAACCACGGGGAGGCATTCTGGGCATTGGTGGCCAAGCAAGTGCCGGACTACAAAGCACGGAGGAAGAATATAAGACTGTACTAATTTAAAGTGGTATAATATTAATTATTAACTAACTCTAAAAATTTATGAAAGGATACAAAAGTAATTTAGAGAAGGTGACCGAAGAGAATACTAATTTTCGCCAGGTGCTTTACACAAGCGAGCATATGCAACTTGTTTTAATGGCATTAAAGCCAGGCGAGGAGATAGGTGTTGAGACCCATGACGAGGGTGACCAATTTTTCCGCTTTGAAAGCGGGGAGGGCTTAGTAACAATAAATGGCGTTGAGCACAATGTCGGCGTAGGGGATGCTGTAATCATCCCGCAGGGGGCAGAGCACAATGTAGTAAATGTTTCAGAAACTCTCCAATTGAAACTCTACACGGTATACGCTCCACCACATCACAAGGACGGTATCGTGCGTGCTACAAGGCAGGAAGCCATCGCCGATGCACCTGAGTTCGACGGGGTCACATCCGAGCTTGGATAAATTATTATTTTAATAAAAAATTACAAATATGTTCCTTAAACTATACTTAATCACGCTCCCTGTTTTCTTTGTTATTGATATGATTTGGCTTGGTTGGGTGGCCAAGAATTTTTATGCCAAACAAATTGGCTTTCTGCTTAAACCAGAGGTAAATTGGGTGGCCGCTGTTAGCTTCTACCTCTTGTTCATTGTGGGCTTGGTCTTGTTCGTTGTTTCCCCTGCCTTGGAGAAGGATTCTCTGATGCATGCGATTGTTTTCGGAGCATTGTTCGGCCTTATCACATACGCCACCTATGATTTGACCAATCTCGCCACCGTAAAGGACTGGCCACTCTTAGTTACAATTGTTGATCTGGCTTGGGGGATGTTCTTGTCGGCCTCAGTATCTTCGGTCGCTTATATTATAGCTTCGAAGCTTGGACTATGATTTTCTTAATTCTTGGGTTACTGCTTTTTGTTTACATGAACTTTTGGTTCGTGCTTTCTATTTTTATTAAAAAGAACGATGTCGCCGACATTGCCTGGGGTTTGGGTTTTGTGGTGATGTCCTGGGCCTCGTTTTATTTAAGCATGCCTGGGTCTTGGGTGCCGGTGGCTGTGAATCTGTTGGTTACTATCTGGGGCTTGCGCCTGGCTTTACATATTTACTCGAGGAACAAAGGCAAACCTGAAGATTATCGGTATGCCAACTGGCGAGCAGAGTGGGGCAAGTGGTTTTACTTGAGATCATACTTCCAGATATATATCCTGCAAGGGTTTTTACTTTTTTTAATTTCTTTACCAGTTATTTTTATCAATACATATTCAATAAAAAGTTCTGAATGGCTGGCATTGATAGGTGTTCTTATTTGGGGCTTTGGTTTTTATTTTGAATCAGTGGGGGATGCGCAATTAGCCAAGTTCATAAAAGACCCGGCCAATAAAGGCAAGCTGATGCAAAGTGGGCTCTGGCGATACACCCGCCATCCAAATTATTTTGGCGAGGTCACACAGTGGTGGGGGATTTTTATGGTGGCCCTTTTGGTACCATCGGGCTGGCTAAGTATCATCGGGCCAATCACTATTACGTATCTCATTTTGAAAGTTTCAGGTATTCCAATGCTCGAAAAGAAAATGGAGCAAAACCCCGAATTTGCTGAATATAAAAAAAGAACCAGTGCATTTATCCCCCTACCACCTAGGCTCGGGTAATTAAAATAAAATCCGCCAATGATCATCTCGATAAATTGGCGGATTAAAAAGTTTGCTAAAAAATTTGAAAGCCCCTGAAACATTTCCCAAATTAAAGGAAAGATGGAAAACATTCCAGAGAGTGCAAGCACGAGGACCAAAGTGCTTGCAGTAATCCCCCAAAAAACCGTTACTCGAGCACCTCTTGGAATACCCTTATGCTTTCTGCGCACAAGAAGTGCTCCGTAGAAGTTGTTGACCAATATAGCCACAACTCCCAAAACCCGATAACCATACCGCAGGAGCATTTTTGTTCTGCGGTATCTGTTTTTTTGTTTCTTTTTTCTGGTCGATTTTCCATTAATGGAAAGCCAACCAGAAAGTTTGTCGTAAGTGTATACCAAAGCAATTAGTTTGACATAGTTAACGACAAACATTATTACATACGCTACCCATGGCCCATAGGTAGCATAGATTATTGGCCCCAGTACCCAGTTGGAGCCAGTGCCTACTACTTGCTGCATCAGAAAACCCGACGCCTCAAGCAAAATTCTTTTAACAACATTCCACATGAGACATGGATTTTATGATGAACAAGCAAAATAGCTTTGGGGCTAATACTAGCATATTTACTTAAAAAGACTTTGTTTGGTATAATAGCCATTAATATGAATAAATATTTAGCAATTGTTTTGGTATTAATAGTTATAGGTGCGGGGGTGTGGGCTTTTACACAAAAAAATAGCGAGTTAGCGCAAGTAGAGGACGGAACACTAAATGATCAATTGGGCAATTCAGCACCACTTGAGAGTATTAATCCTAATGCTAGGGACGTTGGTAATTTACAAGGACAAGTCGAAACAAATAATGTAGGAGAGAATAATAAAATTATGAAAGCAACATTACGCACAAGCATGGGGGACATTAGTATCGAATTTAATCCAGAAACTCCAAAAACAGTGGATAATTTTGTAAAATTAGCAAAGGAGGGACTTTATGACAACACAAAGTTTCATAGAGTGATAAAAGGATTTATGAACCAAGGTGGGGATCCGTTTTCCAAGGATGACTCCAAAAAAGATTCTTGGGGCATGGGTGGTCCAGGGTATAAATTTGATGATGAAATAACTGCAAATAACCACAACAATGCTTATACAATAGCTATGGCAAACGCAGGTCCAAATACAAATGGTAGCCAGTTTTTCATTAATGCAGTAAATAATAACTTCTTAGATACCAAGCACACTGTTTTTGGTAAAGTAACTGCCGGCACCGATGTTGTAGATGCTATCAACAATGTAAAGACCGACCAAAATGACAGGCCAATTGTGCCAGTAGTACTAAAAAGTGTGGAGTTAAACTAAGGCTTACTACTTGTTGTTTATTAGCAACTAACTTAACTTAAATTATGGAAGAAAAAATACATTATATTTGTTTAGGAGACTGCGGAGGCGTGTCTGAAAACTCTGGAGTGTGTCAGGCAGTAGACTGTGAAAACTTTAACCAAGAATTAGTAGAGTGCTCTTGTACTGATGGCGAGCACAATGCGCTAGGTACATCCGAGGATGATGTTACAGAGGACGAATAGTTTTGTTTTTTATATTTGAACTTTGGTGTATAATTAGAGCATGAAAAAAATTATCTTATCTATACTTGTAGGGGGGCTGCTCTTAGTGTCGTTCTTTTTCATGTATAAGTATCCAGAAATGTTCAACATCACTGATGAGAGTGTTGAAGTAATACCAGTCGTGGATGACACAAGTCTAGTACTGCCAGATGTTTTGAATGCTGAATATACCGTAGAGGGGGAGACTTTCTTGCTAAAAAATGGCAAAGCTAAAAAGGAAATAATGCTAAACCCAAACTCTTCAATGGTTACAGAAAATACTCTGGAAGTTCTTGGTGTACCTATTTTTGATGACTTTGATGGAGACGGTGATATGGATGGGGTGCTCTGGCTAGTAAATGACTCAGGAGGAAGTGGCAAGTTTTACTATGCAGTATTTGCCATGAACATCAATGGCCAAGTAAAATCAACCAACACGTTGTTTATTGGAGACAGGATCTTGCCTCAAAGTCTTGATTTTCAAAATGGTGAGGCAGTTTATAGTTTCTTAGAAAGGGAGGCTAATGCTCCAATGGCCTCAGAGCCAACTATAGGGAGGACACTATGGGTTATCTATAACAAAGATACTGGTGAAATAAGTAAAAAGGACACAACTGCCTCAGGTGCAACAGGCACAGCAAAGACTAAAATAAATACAAAAGTATGGCATTGGGTATCATTAATATATAACGATGGTAAAAAGATTGTTCCTAATGTGCCAGAAAAGTTTGCTCTGGCTTTCAAAGATGACGGAACTTTTTCTGCCTCAACTGATTGTAATGGCATAGGTGGAAGTTACACCGTAAAAGACAATCAAATAACATTCAGTAACATGCTCGGTACGCTCATGTATTGTGAAGGTTCACAGGAGGATGACTTCAAGAAAATGTTGGAGCAAACACAAAGTTTTTTCTTTAATGAAAAGCAGGAAATGATTTTTAATTTAAAGTTTGACAGTGGGTCAGCGGTTTTTAGATAGTATTAATTGGTAAATATATAATTTTATGAAAAAAGTTTTACTAATAATAGTTTTGATTTTGATCATAGGAGCAGGTGCATATTACTATTTTAACTATGGTGCAAAAGGAGGCAATAATATTGTAGGCACAAGCAATATTTTTAATAATATATTTGGAGGTGGCACTAATACCAACAATATTACAATTGACTTTTCAAAGCCTGATGCCTACAACGGTACTTATCTAGTCGAAGGAAATGTTTTTAATTTGATAAATGGATTCAAATCAAATTTATTTTCTGACACCGGTGAAGAGTACTCAGTGTCTATAGTAGGTACTCCGGCCTATGGAGACTTGGACCAAGATGGTGATGTGGATGCAGCGGTAACTTTGCTTGTTCAGTACAAAAAGGGAGAAAAGGCATATTATGCAGCGCTTCTTATGAATAATGACGACACTGACAAGTCCACAAGTGGACTCCTTTTGGGGCAAAAGATTGATCCAAAATCAATTGTAATAGTAAATGGCAAAGCAGTTTATAATTTACTTATACAAGCTCCAAACTCATTGGACTCAGCTGACCCTACCGTGCTTACTAGTATTTGGGTTGACTACAGTAGTATTTATAATGACATTACGCAGGTCTTGGAAAACGTAGAAGGAGACTACAACCCAGATGAAATGTCCTTAAACATGAAACAGTGGGAGTGGTTATACACAATGCATTCTGACAATTCAATAACATCCCCAGGTACATCCAAGAGATTCACACTAAGCATTACTGGTAGCAATACATTTAATGCCACAGCAGACTGTAATGTAGTAGGAGGCAAGTTTACCAAGACTACAGATAAGCAAATAACCTTTAGTGACATGCAAGGAACACGATTGTCTTGTACGCGCTCAGTGGAGGATAATTTTTGGGAGGTGTTCGAGGATGCGCAAAGTTATCGCTTTACTTCAAAAGGAGAACTTATTTTTACTTTAAGAGCAGGCAAGGGTGAAGCATACTTTAGGTAGAATTATATAAATTATGTTGGTGGTATACGAATATGTCACAAAAAATAATCGAGGTAAGGAACCTTTCAAAGTCGTTTTCTTTTTCCGTAAAAAAGCAAAACACCAATTTCCTTAGAAATTTAATTAGTCCTGAAACCAAAGTCGTAAAAGCAGTAAACGATATATCTTTTTCAGTTGACGCCGGAGAAAGAATTGCCTTTATTGGTCCAAACGGAGCCGGAAAGTCAACAACTATCAAAATGCTCACTGGGATACTCTTTCCTACGGACGGTAGCGTGTCAGTGCTCGGGCTTGACCCAACCGTGAACCGTAAGAAGCTAGCTTACCAGATAGGTACAGTATTTGGTCAGCGTAGCCAACTTTTTCCTAATCTTCCTATCACTGACTCTTTTGAATTTTTTGGAGTTATGTATGACATGTCAAAAGAGGATATCAAAAAAAGATCAGATGAGTTAATAAAACAATTTGGGCTCGAAAGTTTTAAGGACCAACCAGTTAGGAAGTTATCATTAGGACAAAGGATGAGAGCAGAAATAGCAGCATCTCTTATACATAAGCCTAAAATAATATTTTTGGATGAACCAACCATTGGGTTAGATGTGGTGGCAAAAAAAGCTTTAAGAGAATTATTAATAAAAATAAACAAAGAAGAAAATACCACCATATTTTTAACCTCTCATGACGTAGGTGATATTGAGTCCCTCTGTGACCGGACAATCATAATTAACCACGGTACAGTAGTAAAAGACCTGCCAACCCCATTACTTACAAAATCCTTTGTTCACGAAAAGTACGTTGATATTTTTTTTGAAAAAGCTCCTGAAGTATTTCCTGACTTACCTGATGGTGTAAAGTACATATCAAAAGATGAAAGCAAAGTTACTCTTGCAGTTGATCAGAGGGTAATGGGTGTGTCACAAGCTTTGCAAAAAATATTGCCGTATTTTTCCGTTGCAGATATTAATGTATACAATGTTGATTTGGAAACAGTAATAAGAGAAATGTATGAGTCTACTTCGATTTGAAGGTAATATTTTAAAAATGACCATAAAGGATAGGATTCAATATCCTGTACGCTTGGTAGTGGATACTTTTATGGTGGCTGTTCGTTTTGGAATATTGTTGGTACTGTATTATTACATCTTTAATTTAAGAGAGGGAAGTATTGGGGGGCTTACATTTCAGGTAGTAGCATGGAGCATGTTTTTTTATTTCTCATTTATGACACTGCGCCTGCGCGATCTATCAATATTTATAATGCAGGATGTGCGGTCTGGCACCCTTGAGGTTTTATTTTCAAAGCCTATTAGTTATTTGAAATACAAAATGTGGTGGCAAGTGGGTACAGGACTCTATTCATTTGTTGTAGCCACAGTACTAGGCGCTTTGGCTTTAATTTTTTTTGTTGGGGTGCCTGCAAGTATTAATAGCCTATTTTTTCTAGCCACTTTTGTTTTGGTATTTTTTCTCTGTGTTGTGTTGTCATTGTGTATCTATGCCGTCATAGGGCTCTTAGCATTTTGGATTGAAGACATAAAACCTATCTATTGGATAGTTGATAAATCAATAATGATACTCGGAGGTTCATACTTGCCTGTGGCACTTTTTCCAAAACTAATGTATGAGATAGCCATTTGGAGCCCATTTGGTGCCACGCAGTTTGTGACCCACACTGCTTATGAATCTTGGAGTGTTGATTATCAAAAACTAATAGGCATTCAATTGATGTGGGTAGTAATTTTTGGTGTGCTTTTGTACTTTTTGTTTAGACGTGCGCACAAGAAGGTGTCTGTAAATGGAGGATAAAGTAAATAAATCAACATGAAAAAGGAAATTAACTTTGCAATTTATGCAATCAAAAAGAATATTCAAAGTAGTGCGGAGTTGCGTACTAGTTTTTGGATGAACATTTTTGGCATGATGATTAATAATCTATCTTTTGTAATTATTTGGGTTTTTCTCGTAAAAAGTGCTGGAAATATTGGTGGATGGACTGAAGCATATATTTTTGGGTTGCAAGGGTTCGTAGCATTGGTGTTTGGCATAGTCTTTTCAGTGGGGGCAGGATTAAGAGATGCACCAAGACTGATTGAGAGAGGGGTATTTGACCAATTCCTGATTTCACCAAAGAAATTACTTGTAAGAATTGCCACATCTTCTTTTGGAACCTCTGCAGTTGGTGATGTGCTTTTTGGAATTATTTGTATTTGTGCATATTTGTTTATGATTTCAGCCTCATTTTTTCAGATTTTTATTACCCTTATTGTAATTATAACAGCACTTATCACTTTTCTTGGTGTGGCAATTGCTATACTTGCAGCTAACTTTTATTTTACTGATCCTGACCCAGTGACAAAAAGCATGTTTGAAGTTTTCTTGACTCCTTCGCTCTTCCACGGAGGGGCATTTCAAGGTACGACAAGATTCGTTTTTACTTTTTTAGTACCATCACTTTTGATAGGAACTCTGCCCATTGAAGCAATAAGTGAATTTTCGTATTTGAAGGTTTTACTCCTTCTTATATTGTCTGTATTTTGGCTTCTGTTTTCATTTTGGTTTTTTAATAAATCGGTCAAAAGATATGAAAGCGCTAACTTTATGACTTTTGGGTCGTGATTAGCGCGCTATATAAATGATAAGTATTTTTATAGGTATTCTGGTATAATGCTGTATGCTTGAAATTTTTGATATTCCCCAAATAATAAGTACTTATGGATATTTGGGTATTGCTATTATCGTTTTTTTGGAGTCTGGCATGTTCTTTGCTCTTCCGGGGGATAGTTTGCTTTTTACGGCAGGCATACTTGCTGCAAGCACATATTTGCGTTTGTATTATTTAATACCTCTTGTATTTGTTAGCACATTCTTTGGAGCAATTGTTGGTTACTATATTGGAATGCATATCGAACGTTTAAGAAAGTTTTCATTTTTCAAAAAAATCCTAAAGGAAGAACATTTGAACAAAGCCCATGTATTTTTTGAAAAACACGGGAAGCTTGCAATAATCTTTTCGAGATTTATCCCTATTGTTCGTACCTTTATGCCTATTGCTGCAGGTGTGGCAAAAATGAATTATATTTCCTTCATCAAACACAGCTTAGTTAGTTCTATTATTTGGGCAACTCTAGTACCAACACTAGGGTATTTCCTCGGACAAATTTTTCCACAAATTAAGGACTACATGTCCTTTGCAATAATACTGGTGGTTTTGGTTTCCTTACTTCCTGCAGTGTGGGAAGTATTTAGAAAAAAGATAAAAAATTAAAGAATTTTTTTAATCATATTTTCAATCTGATTATAATCCTTTGGAGATAACCAAGTTATTTCACGATCACGTTTCCACCAAGTTTTTTGACGTTTAGCGTATTGGAGTATTTTTGTATAAAGCTCGGCAATCATTTCATTTTTGCTAATTTTTTTGCTTAAGAAAAGCGCCATGTATTTGTATTCAAGTCCGAGCTCCTGCATGCGTTTTAGTGACAATCCGTTCTTGTGTAGCCTTTTGGCTTCATTTAACATTCCACCTTTGATTCTAAAGAGCAGTCTACTCATTATTTTTTTATCCAGCACATCGTCAGGTAGTTTTAGACCAATTTTTATAAATTCATATTGTGAAGGTTCCACCTTCACAAGGGGTGTTTTGCCTATGGCTTTTGCAATTTCGAGGGCACGGATTAGTCTGATCTTATTTTTTGAATCAATACTTTTTGCACGTTTTGGATCAAGTTTTTTTAACATTCTGAATAATTCCGTATCAGTTTTCAGGCCGAGCTCCTTGCGAAGTTTTGAGTTCGGTGGAACCTCCGGAAAAACTGTATTGTTCACAACTGCATCAATATAAAATCCAGTGCCTCCACAAATTATGGGGACTTTACCACGAGCAATAATTTCTTTTATTTTTTTATCTGCAAGTTTCTTATACTGTGTGACAGTGAACTTCCTTTTTGGGTTGGCAACATCAATAAGGTAATGAGGTATCCTTTTATGTGTGAAAATTCCTTTCTTTTTTACTTGCCCCGTACTAAAATTCGAAGAATTTTTAGTATCGGGGGTTATTTTGCCTGTGCCTATATCGAGGCCTTTATACACTTGCCGTGAATCCGCTGAAATAACTTCACCATTAAACTTCTTTGCCAACTTAACTGCAATGTCACTCTTACCTGTGGAGGTGGCCCCCAAAACAACTATTACTTTTGGTTTGTAATTAGTTTTTTTAAGCACGCTATTTTTCGATTACTTTTATGTCTGCACCGATTGAGTTGAGCCTATTGGCAATATCCTCGTATCCGCGCTTTATCATGTAGACATTACGCAATATCGAAGTACCAGGAGTAGCCATCATAGCAATTAGTATCACCATCGAGGGTCTAAGTGCTGGCGGGCAGACTATCTGTGCTGGTTTGAGTGTTGAACCACCCTGAATATAAACCCTATGCGGGTCAGCTAGGGTTACATCTGCGCCTAGTCTATTTAACTCTGTAAGGTAGATTGCTCGGTTTTCATAAGTCCAGTCATGAATAAGGGTTTGACCTTTAGCTTTCATAGCGATAACTCCAAAAAATGGGAGGTTGTCCATGTTTATTCCTGGGTACGGCAGAGCGTGGATTTTATCTTCTGGGGCGTTAAGCTTTGACGGAAGTATTTTTATATCTACCAAATTTGTTCGCTCATTGTATGATTTGTATTTTTTCAAAATGTTAAATTTCAAGCCCATTCTTTTTAATTTTTCAAGTTCAAGCGAGAGGAAATCAATAGGCGAGCGTTCGATTGTAAGTTCTGAATCCGTAGCGATAGCAGCGGAGATAAACATCATAGACTCTATAGGGTCCTCGCTGTTGGTATACTCAATATTTTTATTAATATCATTAACTCCATGCACTATTAGCGTGCTTCCGCCAATTCCATCAATTTTTACTCCAAGCTTTTCTAGGAAAAAGCATACTTCCTGTACCATGTAGTTACCGCTAGCAAATTTAATAGTTGTGGTTCCTGGTATACCAGCCACAGCAGTAAGTACATTTTCACAAGCAGTGTCACCTGGCTCATACATCACAATATCTGCAGGCTTTAATTTTCTTGCCTCAACAATATATTCATCGTTAGTTGTTTCTATCTTTACTCCAATGTCTTCCAGCGCGTAGGTGTGCGCGCTAATAGTACGCTTGCCGAGTTTGCACCCGGAGGCGTGGGGGATAGAAAATTTAGACAAATGGTGGATTAACGGACCAATGATCATGATGATTGAACGAGTTTTTACCGCAGAATCAACATTCATTTTTTCAAGAGTAAATTTCTGTGGAGGATTAATTACCACAGTGTTTGGTCCTTGCCACTTAACCTTCACGCCAATACTTTCCAGAATTTCAATAACTCTGTAGACTTCCTCAATCCGAGCAATACCATGGAGTGTGGTAACACCACGGTTCAAAAGGGAAGCGCATAGTAGCCCAACTGAGCCATTTTTTGAAAAATTTGTTTTGATTGTACCTTTGAGCTTCCTGCCACCGCGCACTTCAAAGTCCATCGATGGTGTGCCAACAGAGACAATGTTTTTCTCTAGAACTTCACTAACTTTATCTAATAATTCGGTAGTAAAATTTTGCCCACCGCTCTCCATACGTGCCACTGCGCTCTGTGATGTTCCTAACGCCTTGGCAAAGTCGCCCTGAGTCATGGCCTTGTGCTCCCTTAAATTCTTAATAAAATCCCCAATTTGTTTTTGTGATGTGTTTTTAGACATAACGAGATTATATATCACATATGATATATTGCAAGTGTGGATAAGTGTATGTAAATGTAGTATCATTATGTAATGAAAATTGTATTTACAGGCGGGCATCATAATTCGGCGCTTGAAGTTGCGCGAAAAATTCTGGAGCAAAAACCTGAAACGGAGATCCTTTGGCTGGGTCACAAGCACACCATGCTTGGTGATAAATCCCTCTCAGCTGAGTACAAGGAGGTCACCAGCTATGGAATAAAATTTAAGGATTTGAAGGCTGGTAAGGTGTATAAAACATACAAACTTATGCATTGGCTCAGGTTGCCTTATGGATTTTTCCAAGCATTTTTTTACTTGGTGCAATTTAGGCCCAAGTTGATTGTTAGCTTTGGTGGTTACCTTGCTGTACCCGTAGTTTTGGCAGGGTGGATCTTGCGTATACCTTCCGTAACGCACGAGCAGACATCTGTAACTGGGCTTGCCAATAACCTGATAGCAAAGTTTGCAGATAAAATATTTATTACTTGGCACAGCTCTGCAAAGTTTTTTGATAAAAAAAAGGTTATCTTTACAGGACTGCCACTACGTGAATCATTATTAAATCCAAAAAACATTACCAATAATTTTGATTTTAAAAATGATTTGCCAATTGTATATATAACTGGAGGTAAACAAGGCTCGCATATACTAAATATGGCGATAAAAGAAAAATTGTCTGAAATTTTAAAATTTACAAATGTGATTCACCAAATAGGATCTTCCAGCCTAACAGATGACTATGCTTCTTTGGTGGCACTTAGGGGTCAATTGTTGGATAATCTAAAAGAAAAATATGTTCCCAAAGAATATGTTTTTGAAAATGAAATTGGTGAAGTGTTTAAAAAAGCAGATGTGGTTATTTCTCGCTCTGGTGCGCATACTGCCTATGAACTCTTGGCGTTAGGAAAGCCCGCAATACTTATACCTATTTCTTGGGTGTCATATGGAGAGCAGATGGAGAATGCAAAAAAGCTCGAGGAAGTGGGGTTGGCTAAAGTAATGGATGAAAAAAATATTACAGGGGATTCACTGCTTATTGAAATTAAATCAATGGTATCTAATCTAAGTATATACAAAAAGGCAGGGGAAGAAGCTAAAAAACAAGTTACCCTAGACGCAACTGAAAGGATAGTGAACGAGATACTAAAATACGAAAACTAGTGTGCCCAGGGAGAGAATCGAACTCTCACAATGTTGCCATTAATAGATTTTGAGTCTATCGCGTCTACCAATTCCGCCACCTGGGCAAAACAAACTGCTTTGTTTTGCCCCCAATCATTTATGAATCGCCGATATGAACGAAGCGAATAGGCGATCGGGGGCAATCCACACATTTTACACAAAAGTAGTTTTAAAATCAATTTTTGGCACAGTACTTTTTGTGTTAGAATGGGTTCATGTCAAATTTATATTCCAATTCAATTTTCTGGATAGATACAGATAAAATAAAGCCAAACCCTTTCCAACCAAGGCGTGACTTTGATGAGCTTAGGTTGCAAGAGCTTGCAGACTCTATAAAGCAATATGGCGTATTGCAGCCCCTTACCGTGTCACGCACTGAGAAAGAAAAGGAAGATGGTGGCCTTGTAACCGAGTATGAGCTCATAGCAGGTGAGCGCAGGCTAAGAGCTTCCAAACTAGCAGGGGTGTCACAAATACCGGTAATCATACGCGTAGGCGATACTGATCTGATGAAGTTAGAGCTTGCCATACTTGAAAACTTACAAAGAGAGGACCTAAACGCAGTTGACCGCGCAAGAGCATTTTTCAGACTATCAAATGAATTTAAATTTACACACAATGAAATTGCAAAAAAAATGGGTCGCAGTAGAGAATATGTTTCCAACTCCTTGCGTATACTCGCATTGCCTGAGGAGGTATTAAATGCACTTTCAGAGGGCAAGCTAACTGAAGGTCACACTAGGCCCATACTAATGCTTGCAGATCATCCCGAGGAGCAAATAGTGTTGTTCAAAGAAATAGTTTATAAAAAAATAACAGTAAGAGAAGCCGAAAAATTAGCACGAAAAATAGCCTATGACCGAATCAGAAAAAAGGAATTTATCCCTGACCCAGAAATTGTCGAGCTTGAAGAGGAATTTCAGGAAAAGCTAGGAACCAGAGTCCATATTGAAAGAAAAGAAAACGGCGGGCAAATAAAAATTGACTTCTTCTCCACGGAGGATCTGCGGACAATCTTAGACCTGATGAACAAGTCCTCAGAGGATAAAAAAGCCAACGATTTAATGGAGAACTACATTTCTTCGCAGAACACAAACGTGGTAGCTGAAGATGCCCTAGAGTCTTATCCAGCCATTTTGGACGATAGGAGCAAGGAAGAAAAGGATCAAATGGAAAAGGAGAACGAGGAGGAAAAAAAGTTGTACGACATTTCTTCTTTTAGTCTCTAGCCTCTACCAAAGGATTGAAGTCTAGCAAGTAGACTGTTTTTTTCTAAATACGCTTTGATGTGCTTTTTTGCAACGGTGGTTTTAGCGTACTCCAGCCATTTGCTAGATGGATGGGCATTTTTACTGACGATAATTTCAGCAATGTCACCGTTTTTTAGTTTTGAAAATATTGGCGCAATATTATTGTTTATACGTACCCCAAGGACATGCTCACCGACTTCAGAGTGTATCGCATATGCAAAATCAATACTGCATGAGCCTTCAGGAAGATCCACTACATCACCCTTTGGAGTTAAGATAAAAATCCTGTCGTAAAAAAAATCTGTTTTTAGATTCTCAATATAATCCTTTGGCTTGTCTGGGGTGTAGTTAAGATCCTTTAGTTCCTCTACCCACTTGAATTTTGACTGGTCGTCTTTTGCTTTCTTTGTACCGTTTTCTTTGTAGGCAAAGTGAGCGGCGATACCGTATGCAGCTTCCGCATGCATTTCTTTGGTTCTGATTTGAATTTCTGCGATACCGTTTATACCTGCAAAAACCGTTGTATGTAAGGACCGGTACCCGTTTGGTTTTGGCAGTGAAATATAATCCTTAATTCTGCCCAAGACAGGACGCCAAAGTGAGTGAACTACTCCAAGTGTCTTGTAACAATCGCTAATATTATCAACTACAACACGAAGAGCAATAACATCATGGATTTTTTCGATATCCATGTCGTATCTTTGTAGCTTTTTCCATAAGCTATATTTGCTTTTTATCCTATAGCTTAATTCGTCAAATTTTATTTCATTTTTCTCAAGTTCCTTTTCAAGATCTTTTCTAATTTCAGATAGGTCTTTTTCATATTTTTCCTTTCTGTCCTTTAATAGGTCCTCAATCATCCCGTATTCTTTTGGAAATGCGTAAGGGAAGGCAGCATCCTCAAGTTCATTCTTGAGTTTCCCCATACCGAGCCTATTTGCAAGCGGAGCATATACATCGATGGACTCGATTGCAATACGTTTTTGCTTTTCCGGGCTTTTGTATTGGAGTGTCCTCAAGTTGTGTAATCTGTCTGCAAATTTTATTATGACAACCCGAAGGTCGTTTGCCATTGCTAAAAAGAATTTACGCATGCTTTCAACATGGCGCTCGTGACCCCTATACTTGAGCGTTCCTAATTTTGTGACTCCATTAACCAAAAAGACAATCTCATCTTCAAACTCTTTTTTTATTTCTTCTTCCGTTATTTCAGTATCCTCAAGTACATCGTGCAGGAGGCCAGCAGCGATGGTTTTGGCGTCCATACCAAGCTTTGCTAAGATTTTAGCTGTTTCATATACGTGAGAAAAATAAGGCTCACCACTCATCCTTTTTTGTCCCTCATGCGCTTTTTGGGCAAAGTTGTAGGCTTTTTTTATAAGTTCAGCATCTTTCTTTGGGACCTTGCCCTCTATTTGTTCTAAAATTTCATCTACACTAAACATAAGGAGATTATATCACCTTTAAAAAAAATTTGAATTTTCTTATTTTGCTAGTTTATCTGGCCGGTGGTTTGGGCAGGCCTTATTACTACATCTCTCAGGTATGGTTTTTGTGCCAATCATCATAAGTGAGTTACACATTGGGCAGATATTTCCTGTTGGTTTTGCCTTGATTGCATTTTTACAATTTGGATAGTCCGAGCATGAGTAAAATATACCAAAGCGCCCTTTGCGTTCCATCATGAATCCTTTTTTGCATGTAGGGCAGAGAACATCTGTCATTTTTCTTTTTTTCTCTTCTTCGTCTTCTTTTATGAACTTGCATTTTGGATATCTGGAGCAAGAAATAAATGTACCTGAGCCATCACGGCGTTCTCTTATTACTAACTTACCCCGCTCTTTCACTTTGCCTTTTTTGCCTGTCCCGTTGGAAGCTTGCTTTCCTTCGGGATCTCCACATAGCGGACACATTTCACCTATTTCCTTTGGACCTTGGAGTTCGGTACCGTCGAGCATTAGCGCTCCGGTGCAGTCTGGATAATTGGCACATGAATAAAACTTTCCTGTACGGGCTAATTTGATTATCATCTTACTTCCACACTTTGGACATTTTGTACCTTCTGGAGCATCACCTAAGTCATTGTCTTTTGCTAGCTTGTCCTTTTCTCTTACAACTTTTAAAAATGGAGTATAAAAGTCCTTAAGGGTTTTTACATATTCACGCTCACCTCGAGATATTTCGTCGAGCTCATCCTCCATCTCTGCTGTGAATGTGTCTGAAATATATTCAGCAAAGTTTTTCTCGAGGAAGTCTGAAACTACTTCACCAGTGTCGGTAGGGAAAAGTGTTTTACCTTCCTTCCTTACATAGCCCCTCTCCTCAATAGTACGCATAATAGATGCATATGTTGAAGGTCGTCCAATACCGCGTGCTTCAAGCTCTTTTACAAGGCCAGCCTCACTATACCTGCCTGGTGGTTCAGTAAACTTTTCTTGGCTTTGTAGATCAATTAATTTTAATTTTTCACCAACCTTACAAAGCGGCAATTCTACATCTTCGCCTCGTGCTAGAGAGTCAACCGCCAGCCACCCAGGAAACAAGAGTCTTGAGCCAGTAGCTCCAAAAGCTGGTAAATCTGTGTGTCCTTCAATAACAGCTGAGATTTTTGTTTTCTTCAGCTTTGCATCTGCCATTTGACTAGATACTGCGCGTTCCCATATTAGCCGGTAGAGCTTTTGTTGTTCGTCGGTACCTGCATGAAGTACCTCCACATGAGTAGGGCGTATAGCTTCGTGAGCTTCTTGGGCATTCTTTGATTTTGTTTTGTAAGTTTTTGCTTCTACATATTCTTTGCCGTAATTTTTTTCAACTAAGGTAAGAATCTGTGCTTGTGCGGTAGCTGAAAGGTTTGTACTGTCCGTACGCATATAGGTTATGTGTCCTGCCTCATAGAGCTTTTGTGCAAGTTGCATGGTGCGTGAAGGAGAGTAGCCAAGACGAGAGCTAGCTGTTTGTTGTAATGTCGAAGTAGTAAAAGGCGCGCGTGATGTGCGCTTTTGCTCGGACTCTTTTATTTCATCAATCACCCAAGTTCCTTTTTTACCTTCTTCTAAAATTTTCTCTACCAACTTTTCATCACGAGGTTCTTCGGAACATTCAAGTCTGAGTTTCTGGCTCTCCGATGTCGGACCTCGAGATCCTTTGAGGTCCGACATCTTTCCGCCAGTGGTTTCAAATTCACCAAAGATTTTCCAATACTGCTCTGGTACGAATGCGCGTATTTCACGCTCACGCTCCATGATGATGCGTAGTGCAGGGGATTGTACCCTACCAGCAGAGAGTCCATAGCGGACTTTCTTCCAAATTATTCCTGAAAGATCATAACCCACCAAGCGGTCCAAAACTCTGCGCGCTTCTTGAGCTTTGACCAGCTTGTGATCAATATTGCGTGGGTGACCTAGTGCCTCCTCCACTGCTTCCTTTGTTATTTCATGAAACGCTACACGGTGAATAGGGGCATGAGCTTTGCGGGACCCATGAAGCAACGACTCCACATGCCAAGCAATAGCCTCACCTTCACGGTCGGGGTCAGTTGCTAGTATTACTTCCTCGGCTTTTTTGGCAAGGTCCTTCAGCTCATGAACAACCTTTTCCTTACCTTTGGATATTTCATAATGAGGGATAAAGCCACCCTCTATATCTATGGCCTTTTTGTTGGACTTTGGCAGGTCCCGGACGTGGCCCACAGAGGCCCTAACGGTGTATTTACCGCCTAGATACTTCTCTATTGTCCTTGCTTTTGAAGGGGATTCAACTATTAATAGTTTCATTTGTTGTTTTATTTAAATACTTTTATATCTAACGAGATTCATGCCTACCCAGTACTGTGTCCCGTTAGACATAGACGTCAGTAATATTGCATGACGTAATAAAAGTCTCGTTAAATACCGTCTCAATATAGCACAGTAAAAAAGGTTATGTCTAATGGGGTTACACGAAAGCCAAATTTTTCGCAAACTTGCCCCACCCTTTAGCCCCCAAAAGGGCGGGGTGGGGCTCTATTTTCCATACCATATTACTTGACATTTATCTATGTTATGTGATATAATATAAGCATATTGTTCACCAAACCAAGATTTTTCTCATGAAAAAAATTGCGCTTGCCATCGGTCTCGTTTTTTTTCTTTTCTCTTGCTCATCCACTCAAAAAATGGAGGAAAAAATTGCTTTTGCTAATGAGAAAGTTTCAACCACTAAACGTGGAACTCCGGAACATGAGGTAGCTGTTCAGGAGTATAAGAAAATTCTCGGAAGCAAAAAGCGGACAGAAAACAAAAAATGGGACCGCAAACAAGCTCGACTGGCATCCGAGCAAAAAAAGTAATCGCCGACCTTCGGCAAGAATCTAACCGTCCCTTGGAATGCTCCTTGGGGCGGTTTTTGTTTATGAAATTTAGTTTGTGTGATATCATGTACTCATGAACACTGATGGCATTCAGCGAATTTCTATAACCACCGGCACGATGCTTCTATAAAATGAAGAAAAAGGTTTTAAATAAAAATGCAGTTATATATCAGGCAAAGTCTGGAGCTATTGAGCTACGTGGGGATTTTACTCGGGAGACGGTTTGGGCTACACAGGCGCAGATTGCAGATTTATTTGGTAGTGAGCGTTCCGTGGTAACAAAACACATACGAAATATTCTAAAGGACAAAGAACTGGATGGAAAATCAGTATGTGCAAAATTTGCACATACTGGAAGTGATGGCAAAGTATACGAAGTACAGTTTTATAACCTCGATGTTATTCTGTCAGTAGGTTATAGGACTAATTCAAAATTAGCTATAGAATTTAGAAAATGGGCTACTAAAACATTGCGCAGTTATATTGTTGATGGATACGCCATAAACAAGACTCGCATTGCAGTAAACTACGAAAGTTTTTTAGGAGTGGTAGAGGAAATAAAAAAAGTCTTACTCGAAAGTAGTAATAATAAATCTTTAATACAACCTCATTTCGCCATATTCTTCTTTTATAATATTTTTTATTTCAAGTACTGAGAGTACGGAGTTTGCTTTTTGGGTAGAGATACTTAGTGCTCGTATTAACTCATCGCGAGGCATTGGTTCACGCAAGAGCTCCACAACCATTTTTTCATCAAAGGATAAGTCTTCAAAAAGCTTTTGTTGTTTATCAAAATCAGTTTCCTGTTGAAACCCAAGCGCCTCCAAAACATCTTCCGAGGAAGTTATTGGAGTAGCTCCATTTCTTATAAGCCTATTTGTACCTTTGGAGTTGGGTGAGTATATGGAGCCTGGAACTGCCAGTACCTCACGGTTATAATCCAGCGCCATACGTGCAGTAATAAGTGTGCCTGACTTTTCCTCGGCTTCTATTATTAGTACTGCTTTGGAGATTCCAGCCATTAGCCTGTTCCTTTGGGCAAAGCTCCACAGGGTTGCTTTGAAATCCGGCTCAAATTCCGAGATAAGGCATCCACCACTTTTTACAATACTTTCAGCCAAAGCAATGTTTGTTCGTGGATACATTACGGAAGGTGAAAGTCCTGACCCAGGGAAGACCATGGTTTTCAGTCCAACCTCAAGAGCTTTCTTATGTGCTATTGCATCTATGCCCATTGCAAGTCCTGATACTATTACTATAGGGTATCCCTTAAGTCCTTCGATTATTTTTTCACAAACTTCGCGCCCATATGAAGTGAATCTTCGTGAGCCAACTACGCACAAGTAAACAAGATCAGAATCATCTGGAAACTCACCCATAATGTAGAGCTTTTTTGGAGGTTGGGGTATCTCTGTTAAACCTTCAGGCCAGTATTCTTTTCCGAGTTTTTGTATTTCCATAGATTTGGTACGAAAATGCTTTTTAGAATGCACGGATATTTTAATGCTTTAAAATTCCTCGTGCTCGCGCCGTCGCGCTCCCAAGTCATTCTAAAAAGTATTTTCGTACATGTTTACAATTATACCTTTTTACGTATATAATGTAGAAATGTTAGATATTAAATTCATACGTGAAAACAAGGATGTCGTGCAGGCAGGCGCAAAGAAAAAGCACGTGGATATCGATATCGAAAGGCTAATAACCCTCGATGACGAAAGGCTAGTAACTCTTAAAGAAGTTGAGGCGCTAAGAGGTGAGGTAAATCGAGTTTCTAACGATATTGCTCGTGACCAAGACCCAGCGCTCAAAATCCAGCTCATTGAGGAAATGCGCTTAGTAAAAGAAGAAATAAAAACTAAGGAAGAAAAACTAAAAACCATAATGGAGGAATGGCAAAAACTGATGATTCATGTGCCAAACGTCCCTGACATGAGCGTACCTGAAGGCGAGAGTGATGAAGAAAATGTTGAAGTCCGCGCCTGGGGAGAAAAGCCAACCTTTAGTTTTGTTCCAAAGAGCCATATTGAGCTTATGGAAAATTTAGACATGGTGGATTTTGAAAGAGGGGTAAAGGTGTCTGGATTTAGAGGTTACTTTATGAAAAACGATGGCGCTACTTTGTTTTTTGCACTGTGGCAATATTTTTTAAATTATTTTATTGCGCAAGGCTATACCCCTATGATAGTGCCATCATTGGTACGAAAGGAATCTTTGATAGGTACTGGCATGTTGCCACAGTCCGAAGATGATTTATACAAGGTAAGTGATACTGAGTATCTAGCAGGCACTGCAGAAGTTGCTACTATGGGTTATCACATGAATGAAGTTTTAGAAAAGGCTGACCTCCCTAAAAAATATATTAGCTTTTCACCTTGCTTTAGAGCTGAGGCAGGTAAGCACGGTAAAGATGTAAAGGGGATTATTCGTGTACATGAATTTTTCAAAATAGAGCAAGTTATCTTGACCGAGGCCTCACACGAAGAGTCTGTAAAATGGCACGAAGAGATCACTGCTCATGTAGAGCATTTAATGAAAGAGCTTAAGATACCTTTCCACGTAGTGGTAAACTGCGGAGGGGACTTGGGTTTAGGACAGGTAAAAAAATACGATATTGAGGCTTGGGTGCCTTCACAAAACAAATACAGGGAGACACACTCCTCATCATATTTTCATGATTTTCAAACTCGTAGGCTTGGCATACGCTATAAGGATGATGATGGTAAACTGCGCTTTGTTCACTCACTTAACAACACAGCTTGTGCGACTTCACGATTACCAGCTGCTTTGGTAGAAAACTATCAACAAGAGGATGGTAGCATTGTAATTCCTGAAGTACTTCGCCCATATATGGGTGGCAGAGAGGTTATAAAAAAGAAGGCCCAAAACTAATGTTATGTTTCAAACGAGAAAAGCATTAAACTCTAGCAAACTATCTGAAATAAAAAAGAAGAAGCAAAAAATTTTAAAACAAAAAATTCTAATTTTTTTGGCTTTATTTGTCTTTGTTTTTTTTGGCTTAAGTTTGTTTTCAAAATGGGAACAAATAAATATTAAAACAGTCAATATATACGGCAACAAAGTTATCGAAACGGAAGAAATCTCCAAGGTTGTGTATGAGGCCTTAGATGGCAAATATTTATATCTTTTTCCAAAATCAAACTCATTAATATATCCGAGTAATGCCATTAAAAGTAATTTGAGTGAAAAGTTTAAAAGGATAAAAGATATTTCAATAAGTTTGGATACAAAAGATATTCAAACATTAAATATAAATCTTGGAGAAAGAAGTCCAAATTATATTTGGTGTGGGGAAAGCATTGCAATTAAAACTGATGTCCTAAATAGTAATGATGCAAGTACTAGTAGCCTTAAGGATAATGCCTGTTATTTTGTAGATGAAAGTGGCTATATTTTTGATACTGCTCCATATTTTTCAGGGGATGTTTATTTTAAATTTTATGGCCCGTTGCAAAATGTAGATTCACCACCTGGTAATTATTTCCTCAAACCTGACTTTGCCAGAACAGCAGAATTTAAAAATATTCTTGACCAAATGGAATTGAAGCCATCGGTTTACAACACTTTGGTGGACGGTGAAGCTGAAATATACCTTTCCTCACTTATAGGAAAGTCATTGGGACCTAAAATAATTTTTAAGTCTGACGCAGATTATATGAAACTTTCAGAAAATCTGCAGGCAGCATTAAATGCCGAACCGCTTAAAACGGACATAAAGAAAAAATACAATACACTTAAGTATATAGATCTACGCTTTGATAATAAAGTTTACTATAAATTCGAATGAGACGCAAAAGAGAAATTTATTTATATTTTGGTCGAATGAAGAATTTATATTGTATGCAGTTATACAAGTTCAATGACTAACCTTGGATTTTGGAAAAATTTGAATAGACCTATATTTTGTCTTGCGCCTATGGCGGATGTTACCGACTGCGCCTTCAGGCAAATTATTGCAAAGTACGGTAAACCAGATGTATTTTGGACAGAGTTTGTATCAGCGGATGGGTTGGCACATCCGGTGGCGCGAGAAAAGCTCTTGATTGATTTTAAATATAGCGAAAATGAGCGTCCGATAGTGGCACAGATTTTTGGCGGTAAACCAAGCAATATTCGTGAGGCATCTAGACTCTGTAGAGAGCTTGGCTTTGACGGAGTAGACATAAACATGGGTTGTCCAGACAAATCAGTGGAGAAGCAGGGTGCAGGGTCAGCATGTATTAAAAATCCAAAACTTGCAAAGGAAATTATTCAAGCAGCTAAAGAAGGGGCACCGAATTTACCTATCTCTGTAAAAACTAGGCTTGGCTACAACCCGCCTCCGCCCAAGGGCTTCGGACGGGCAAGTAAAGATAATAGTTATTTACTAGATAAACAGTGGATCAGAACACTCCTAGAGGAAGATTTAGCAGTACTTACGGTGCATTTACGCACAAGAAAAGAAATGTCAGATGTTCCTGCGCACTGGGACTTAATGCCCGAAATTGTAAAATTAAGAAACGAAATTGCACCCAATACACTTATTATTGGTAATGGTGATGTTGTAGATACTAACGACGCAAGTAGGAAGTGTGATGAAACAGGGTGTGATGGAGTAATGCTCGGCCGTGCAATTTTTGGAAATCCATGGCTATTTTCCGAGAAGGAATATATTTCGAAAAGCAATCTATCTGGCGCTACTGCGCCAGCGAACTTCTCGGCTCGTCAGCCTGCGAAAGGCTTTTTTCCATACATTCCTTCTCTTAATGAAAAATTAACTGTTATGGTAGAACATACTAAACTTTTTGAGGAAATGCTAAATGGACATAAAAATTTTGCAGTTATGAAGAAACACTACAAAGCTTATGTAAATGGTTTTGATGGTGCCAAGGAGTTACGAGTGAAATTAATGGAGGCGGAAAATGCAGACGAAGTAGCTTCTATTGTGCAGGATTTCTTATAAAAGTAATTTCTAGTATAATCTACGTATGAATAAACATAAACTAGTACAATTTTTTGTTGTAATTATTATTATTGTAGGTTTTTATGTTCTGATTTATACACGTAATGCGTCAAGTGAAGTTGGGACAGCGGTTAATCTGACTGGAAAGTTAGAAATTATAGTCAAGGATACATTTCGAGAGGAACCCACTCATAAAAATGAGTATTTTATTAGGTTAGGGAATGGTACTAAGTATGAGCTTTATCCAAACGATGTTCGTGTTCTTGAGTCAAATTCAACTATACAAGTAAATGGCATTTTAACGGATGGAAGTATCAAGGGTGACGTCACTGTCGTGGCACGCAATCAACCCTATCCAGATCTCTCGGAAGTTGGATTTCATTTACCTTATGAAATATTGGTACTTATGTTAAACCCGGCAGGATCACAGGTTCCGATTAGTAAAGCAGACGTAGAGACACATATTTTTAACGGACCTGTGCAAAATTTTTATAAAGAAAATTCATACAACAGGCGTTATCTAACAGGAAATGTATACGGCTGGATTAACTTAGATCTGTCTAATGTGTGTAATTCACCTTCGGTAGCAAATCTAAGCTTGCCTGAAGTTAAAAACTATATATTAAGCAACAACATAGACTTGCACAATTACAAACATGTTTTATTTGTAAATAATTGTGGTGACGATGATGGTGTTTCTACAATTGGGCAATCTGCCGTTAATTTTGAAGGTGAAACCTACTCTTTGTCTCTAACAAGTGTAGCAGTAGGACCCTTAGCTTTGACTGTAGAAAATTTAGGACTAAATCTTATACAGCCTTTTACTTGGTATATATTTGACCGTTTAGTCACACACGAGCTTGGTCATGCATTTGGTTTGTGGCACGCAAACGGATTAGATTGTGACGCAATATCTATTGGTACAAATTGTAAACATTTAGAATATAGGAACCCATTTGATGCAATGGGTACAGGCATTGGGTATGCGCTTCACTTTCATGGCCAAGCAAAAGATGAATTAGGTTGGCTTCAGACTAGTGAAGTTTTAAATATCAATAGCTCCGGTACATACACACTATCTCCTCTTGAAGTATACGGTGGATACAAATATGCTAACATCTATAATCCTGCCTTGTCCAGTAGCGAGCCTGTATATACTCTAGAGAGTAGGAAGCCTATTGGGTTTGATGCTGCGCTTGGAGCATATCCGTTTTTGGCAAATATTCAGAATGGCTTAATAGTTGGGCAATATTCACCTAGCTCGAGTAATGGAGTCAGAGTGATAGATGCGCTAGCAACCACTGCTGATTGGTGGACTGACATGCAAAACCCAGTTATCGCAAACCAAAACATACTTGATGATTCAGGCAGAGGTATAACAATCGGGCCAATAATTAGTTCAAATAGTTCGGGAGTAACCTTTAGCGTAACTATTAATCCTAATATTCCGGCCTGTGTACATGTGTCTCCAGGTGTAGTGCAATACGCGCCCTATGTTTATTCAAATGCATCTTCTGGAAATTTTGACCTTAAAGTAAAAGTGATAAACAATGACCCGCCTGCATGTGGTAGTTCGAAATTTTATACAAAGATGGAGTTCCCTCAAGCTTTGGTTTATGACCAGCCATGGCAAAGTTATTCATATAATTTGACCCCTCTTGATGTTCCTGTGGACGAAACTGTGTCTACTCTCTTTGTACCGAACATCCCACCAGGGGACTACAATTTTACTATAACTACTATAAACGAGGATTTTCCAAATATACAGACAGTTCAAAATGCAGTTTTGACTGTAACGCAATAGTGTCGTAATTTTGTGAAAATCTCCTTACGCGGTATAATCTAGACCATGACTGACCATATTGCGCTATATCGAAAATACAGGCCAAAAAACTTTGCGGAAGTCATAGGGCAAGAGCAAATCACAAGTGTCTTGGAAGATTCAATACAAAAGGGCAAGGTTTCGCATGCATATCTTTTTGTTGGCTCTCGTGGCACAGGCAAGACCTCTGTAGCGAGGATATTCTCTGAAACTCTTGGCGTCTCGGCAAA
>CAYZOL010000003.1:0-16882 GCA_964480325.1 uncultured Candidatus Saccharibacteria bacterium
GGGATGCACCCATAGACTTTAAACTACCAAAAAAAACATTTTGGGAAAATGCAGACCCGAAAAAGATGGAGAGCGTATTTTCAGAATTTGAATTTAGAAGTCTTATTTCGAAACTCAAAAGTTTCTTTGAAAAAAATGGGAATTCAACAAATCCAGAGGAGTTTTCTCGGGTCCTCGGAAACAATCTAGAGACCAGCTCAAAAACCCCTCTGGATTTGTTCTCTGAAACAAAGAAGGGCGAAAAAATAGACGAAGATGAGCTTATGGAAGCTTCCATTGCTTTATGGCTCTTAAACTCTGATGTAGCCACTCCAAAGCTTGAGGACATATACATGTTCACCAAGAAAAATAATTTTAAAGAAGCAAAGGAATTTATTTTTAATAAATTAAAAGAGGAGGAGTTGGATAAAGTATATGAGGAGATAGAGCGTCCAATAATACCACTCGTAAAAGAAATGGAAGCGCACGGTATTAAGATAGATCAAAAATATTTTACAGAGCTTTCGAAGGAGTATCAAAAAGAGCTCAACAAACTAACCCAAAAAATATACAAAATGGCTGGCACAGAATTTAACATCAATTCCCCAAAACAACTCGGTGAAGTTTTGTTTGAAAAAATGGGCATCAAAGGTGGCAAGAAAAAAACCGCCGGAGGCGCAGTATCTACAAACATTTCAGTTTTAGAAGAACTTGAAGAAGACAACCCTATAATTACTGAAATCATGAGTTATCGCGAACTCCAAAAACTCCTCTCCACCTACATAGACGTTATTCCAAAAATGGTAGCAGAGGATGGTAGGCTTCACGCAAAATTTTTGCAAAATGGTGCATCTACTGGCAGGTTTTCCTCTCAGGATCCAAACTTGCAAAACTTACCTATAAAGAGCGAGCTCGGCAGGCGAATACGTACAGGTTTCATAGCGGAAAAAGGCCACATGCTTTCTGCGTTTGACTACTCTCAGATAGAGCTACGAGTAGCAGCCATGCTCTCTGGTGATGAGAAGATGACTCAAATATTTAGGGAAAGAAAAGATATTCATGCTGGGGTGGCAAGCTTTGTTTTTGGAGTTCCGGAAGACAAGGTAGATGCAGAAATGAGACGCAAGGCAAAAGTAATAAACTTTGGAATAATATATGGCATGGGGGTGTCTGCCCTACGTAAAAACCTAGGTGGCACTCGCGCCGAGGCACAAAAATTTTATGACAACTATTTTGAGCAGTTCTCTGGGGTCAAAGAATATTTAGAAGCCACAAAAGAATATGCAAAAAAATATGGCTATACGAAAACGCTTTTTGGGAGAAAGAGGAAATTTGCAAATATAAATTCACGTATACCTTTTCTTCGCGCTATGGCAGAGCGGACAGCTACGAATGCACCCATTCAAGGCACCGCCACCGCTGACATCATAAAACTAGCAATAAGATTTGCATATGAAGACTTAAAAAAAGCTGGACTTGAAAAAAAGGTACACCTAATACTTCAGATTCATGATGAGCTGGTGTATGAGATAGAGGAAGGGGTGCTCGTAGAAGCTGAAAAGATAATAACTAATGCAATGCAAGGTGTCCTTGAGCGCTCATATATACACTACAAGACTGATATACCACTTTTGGTACATGCAGGACATGGGAAAAACTTTGGCGAGGTAAAGTAATACAAAACGCTTTTTTGTGGTATTATGGTGGCATAAATGGAAGAAGATATTGAACAAAAAAATGTAAGTAATAAAGTACTGCACAAAACCGTACACCACGTATTGGCTCATTCTTATTTGGTGTTTTTCTTGTTTTTTATATTTGGACTTGTGCTTGATTTGATAATACCTGTTAAGATTTTTCAGAGGGGGGTGGCCGAGTCCACAGGGTTTCTTATTTTAATATTGGCAACTATGATAATAGTTTGGGCTCAACTTACTTCATCTAGGTTAGAAGAAAAAGAAATAACTAAGGAGAGTTTTTGCAAGGGGCCGTATTGTTATACACGTACACCGACTCATTGGGGATTGTTTTTATTGGTAATTGCCTTTGGTTTAATAATGAATGCTTTTTTTATTATAACTACAACCCTTGTATCGTTTCTTTTAACTAAATTTTTCTTTTTAAAGAAGGAAGAAATGATGCTAGAAAAAAAATATGGGCAACCATATCTGGAGTATAAGAAAATGGTAAAGTTTTAGTACTAAGATGATTTATCTTTTTGCAGGGGAAGACACAAAGAAAAAAATCTCAGCATATGAGAACTTTTTAAAGTCTCAACCAAAAGGGGAAGAGGTTTTTAATATTGATCGGAAGGATTTTGACCAGATGGCAGTCGAAAGCCTGTATAGTGGTAACGGTCTTTTTTTCTCAAAATGCAGAGTCATTTTTAATAATGTGTTTGAAAGTGAAGAAGTAAAAAGTTTTTTAATAAAAAACCTTTCAAAAATGTTTGACTCAGCTAATACTTTTATTTTTTTGGAAGGTAAAATAAACAAAGCCACAATGGATGCCTTCAAAGAGGCGAGAGCAGAACTGAATATTTTTGAACAAAGGGCGCACATAGAGAGGTTTGATAATTTCTTGTTGGCTAATGCTTTTTATGCAAAGGATAAACTAAACCTTTGGATATATTTTAGGCAAGCTATGGACCTAGGAGTAGGTATGGAGGAGCTCGTAGGAGTACTTTTTTGGAAAATAAAAGATATGATACTTAAGAAAAATTTTGGAAAATTCAAGGAAAGTGAACTAAAAGAAGTAGCAAGAAAGTTGGCTTACTTATTACCAGAAGCAAGAAAAAAAGGGAGAGATGCTGAAGCATTGTTTGAAGTTTTCTTGCTTGAAGCTTTTTAATTAAAAAACATCAATTGCTGAGGAGATTGCAATAATTATTGATACAGCTATTAGGATAAACACACTCCAAATAAACTGTTTTTGAGAAACCCTTTTTGAAATCAAACTACCAAACCAACCACCTAATATCACCGCTGGTATTCCCCACAAACTATATATTACTGCTTGGCTTGTAAAGTGCTTGGTAGCGATGAAAAATAATATTGATACTATGCTAGTCATTAGGAAAAAGAATGAAAGAGTTTTTCTCATTTCGTCTTTGTCTGTATTTTCAGAAGCAAGGATAAGGACAACAGGCGGAGCACTTACCCCAGTTGAAGTATGTAGTATACCGTAAAATAATCCAGCAAACCGGTGTTTTAGTTTTGTACTTTCTACCCTAGGTTTTTTACTAAAAAGCAAAAAAGCAAATGTTATAGCTAAAAACCCTACGAGAATTCGAAGGGTTTTTATGGGTAAAATGTCTAATAATATTATTCCAAAGGGTAGTCCAATGACAGCGGGAATAAAAAGGTTGTAAAAAGTTTTTTTATAAACTGGTTTATTGATAGTAAGGAATAAGAATAAATTCAGTGCAATGCTTATTATTGAAAGGGATATTACACTAGTATCTTTGTCAAAAATAAGCAACAAAAGAGGAGCTGCAATTAGTGCCGATCCAAAGCCAGTTATGCCCTGTAGTGCGGAGGCAATAAATACTACAAGAATGAAGTATATAAATTCCATGAGGTCATTGTATCACTAAAGATTGATTTTTATAACTATTTACTATATATTTTATCTGTTGTCTTTTATATGCGCCCGTAGCTCAGTCGGTAGAGCAGCTCCCTTTTAAGGAGATGGTCGAAGGTTCGATTCCTTCCGGGCGCACAAAGTTTTAAATGCTCTCTACAAGTTTAAACTATATTGTAAGGTATGTGGTAAAATAAAGCATGCATAAGTTTGTTATCTCCGTGATAATTATTACTTTGGTTGGATCAATCTTTACATACAAAATAGTAAGTAAGGCATATGATTCGTATATACCAGAATACCTAAATAAATACGACTAAAAGTTACCCAGTAGTAGATTTTGGCGAAGCTCCCCGTGCTTTGCACATCGCCAAAATTCACTACTGGGTTATCCACAGGTGCCCTTTGCTGGGGGCTTGACTTTTGTTTTGAGGGGTGTATACTGTAAGAGTAAAAGTTTTGGAAAGAAGGCAGATCCTGGGATTTAATAAGTTTATTGAATTCTAAGATCTGTCTTCGGACTAATCTTTTATAATCTTTAGAAACTATTAGCTCCGGCGAAATAGTTTCTTTTTTTTATGTAGATTAACGATTTTTAATCACTGGCCAAAAGGCCTTTTTTTTGTTTATATTTATATAATTAAGACTTTTTCATGCTATTATGTTCGAGTAATGAGTCAAAAGGTATTTAAATTAAAGAGCAAGTTTGAGCCAGCGGGTGATCAGCCGAAGGCTATTTCTCTACTTTTGAAAGGGCTAGAGAAGGGGATGAGAAAGCAGACATTACTCGGTGCTACTGGCACAGGTAAGACCTTTACCATGGCAAATGTGATAGCTGAGTATAACAAGCCAACGCTTGTGATAGCGCACAACAAAACCTTGGCAGCCCAGCTGGCCCAAGAGTTTCGTGAGTTTTTCCCTGATGCTGCAGTGCATTACTTCGTATCATATTATGACTATTACCAACCAGAAGCGTATATGCCTGTGTCGGATACGTATATCGAAAAAGATGCGCAGATAAATAAAGAAATAGATAGACTCCGCCACGCTTCAACGCAAGCCTTGTTAACCCGCCGTGATGTCATCATTGTCGCCTCTGTGTCTTGTATTTATGGTTTGGGCTCGCCAGAAGAGTATGAAAAGACGAATTTAAAACTTGAGCTGGGGATGAAGATGGATCGAGCGACATTAATGAAGAAATTAATCTCCATTCATTTCGAGCGAACCAATGCAGATTTAAACCCTGGGCAATTTAGATCTATTGGCTCTAGGGTAGAATTCATGCCAGTGTCAGAGACTCTGATGTATCAGGTAGAGATGCCGGGCGGAAAGATTGCGAGTATTACAAAGATTGATCCAGTGTCTGCACAGATTTTAAGTGAAGAAAAAACAATCTTTATTTTCCCAGCCAAGCATTTTATAACCGAAGATGCAAAAACAAAAATTGCCATCACAAATATTAAAAAAGAATTAGCAGTACAGCTTAAGAAATTTGAAAAAGAAAAGAAGTTACTAGAAGCTGAGAGGATAAAACGCAGGACGAATTATGACTTAGCAATGATAAAGGAAGTGGGCTACTGCTCAGGTATAGAGAACTATTCCCGCCACCTATCTGGTAAAGCTGAAGGTGAGCCACCAGAGACATTGCTTTCGTATTTTCCTAGCAACAGAATCCCAGCGCAAGAAAATCTCGCGTCTTTACCCGCAGGCGGGCTCCGACGCCGACTCAATTTTCTTGTGCCAGGATTCTTAACTATCATCGATGAGTCGCACGTAACTCTGCCACAACTAAATGGTATGTATGCCGGGGATGCGTCACGCAAGAGCACTCTTGTAGAATATGGCTTTCGTTTACCATCAGCTAAGGATAACCGCCCACTCAAATATCATGAATTCGAAGAACGCATTGGCCCAGTAATTTATACTAGTGCTACCCCTAGTGATGTAGAGCGAGAAACTAGCGAACAAATAGTTGAACAAATTATTCGCCCAACAGGGCTTGTTGATCCAGAAACCATAGTGAGGCCAGTTACGGCAAGTCTTCCGAAGGATGAGCAATTTGCGAGGTCCTCGGAAACAAGCCGGAGACCTTCGCAAATTGCTCATCCTTCTGCCAACTATCCTGGCCAGGTTCAGGATTTCATTGCAGAAGCTGAAGCAACAGTTAAAAAGGGATTCAGGGTTCTTGCCACAACCTTAACCAAAAAAATGGCGGAAGACTTAACCACTTATTTGAAAGACAAAGGCTTCAAAGCTGAGTACCTTCATTCTGATATAAAAACAATGGATAGAATCAAAATATTAACAAAATTTAGACACGGAGGAAAAGGGAAGCTTGCCCCGTCCCAAGCCGAAGGCTTTGGTGCGGGGTATGATATCTTAGTTGGTGTAAACCTCCTTCGCGAAGGGTTAGATTTGCCCGAGGTCGCATTGATAGGAATACTAGATGCAGATAAAGAAGGATTTTTACGTTCTGAAACTTCACTCATTCAAACTATTGGTCGTGCTGCTAGAAACTCTGAAGGTCGGGTGATACTTTATGCAGACCACATCACTGGCTCAATGGAGAGGGCACTTAAAGAAACCATTCGCCGACGAAATACTCAGCTAGCCTATAACAAAGCGCATGGCATTACTCCAAAAACAATTTTAAAAAATATCAAAGACATTACTGAAGAGCTAGAGAGTGAACATGGTAAAGCGGTGAATGCAGAATTAAATATTGATCTGGAAGTGTTCAAGAAAGCTTATGCCAAAGAGCTTAAGGCAGATAGAACTAAAGTTTCTAAAAAAGCGGGAGTTACAGAAGTGAAACTTAACATGTCTGACGAAGAAATAAGCGACCTGATTTATGAAAAGATAATTAAACTAAAAGAAAAAGAAATGAACAAAGCTGTAAAAGCCCTAGATTTCGAAACCGCGGCAATATTAAGGGATGAGATAATAGTTTTGAAAGAAAGGAGTGAAAAGAGATAGAAATTTTCTACATTTTTTGCTATAATACACCGTTACTTATGAACAACCCTCCTTCGCTAAAGCTACGGACGGGTAAGACAAAGATGAAAGAAAAACCAAATAAAAGTGAATACATAATAGTTAAAGGAGCTAGAACGCACAATCTACGGGATATTTCGGTTGAAATGCCACGCAATAAAATGGTGGTTATTACTGGTGTTTCAGGGTCAGGGAAGAGCTCGCTTGCTTTTGACACCATATTTGCCGAAGGGCAGAGGCGGTATGTGGAGAGTTTGTCTTCTTATGCTCGCCAATTTCTAAACCAAATGCCTAAGCCTGATGTGGATGAAATCACAGGGCTTTCACCTGCCATATCTATTGACCAAAAATCTCGCTCAAACAACCCACGTTCAACAGTGGCTACTATAACTGAGATATATGACTACATGCGTGTGATGTATGCGCGCATAGGGCACCCACACTGCCCAGAATGTGGTGAGGAAATAAAGAAACTTTCAACAGAGGAAATAATTAATTTTGTTTTAAATAAGATTGGGACTTTTGGGAAGAATAATTCTTCGCGCTTAACCGCAAAGGGCTCCGACACGATAGAGAATTCTTCTCCCCAAAAGTCTAAGAACACACGCAAAGTTTTGGGCGTAGAGTGGGACGAAACAGAAATTAGTATTTTCTCTCCCGTGGTTCGCGGACGCAAAGGGGAGTACTATCAAATGCTTTATGACTTACTTGGTAAAGGTTTTTCTGAAATAAGGCTCGATGGTGGGATGAAAAAACTTCGTGAGCAGATAACCCTTTCTAAAAATAAAGCGCATAATATTGATGTCTTAGTAGATAAATTTGCCCTACATGAATTTGTCGACAACAAAGACGAAGCTCGAGGTAGACTATCTGAGGCAGTCGAGCGGGCCTTGCTCGAGTCTGATAATTTAGTAACCATTTCCTTTGGTGGTTCGCAGAAGGATAATTTTTCTCGGGTCCTCGGAAACAATCCCCAGACCAGCTCGAAAAACAATCCTTCTGCTCCCCAAGATTCTTTCGAAGAGTTTGTCATGTCTGCTAAGTTTGCTTGCAAGAATGATGGATTTTCATTCCCAGAGGTGGAGCCTAGACTTTTCTCTTTCAACTCTCCGTATGGCGCATGTCCTACTTGTAACGGTCTTGGTACCAAGTATTTTGGTGGCGATGAACCTTGCGAGGAGTGTAAAGGTGCCAGGCTTCGTAAAGAAGCCCTTAATGTTTTCATAAGTGCTGGATCGCATCGAAAAAATATTTTAGACCTAGCGACTTTTTCTATTGCTGAGGCATATGAGTTTTTCAAAACTTTAAAATTAACGGAGCAAGAAAAAGAAATATCCTTGCCAGTTGTTCGCGAGATTCAAGATAGACTAAAATTCATGTTAGATGTTGGGCTCGAGTATCTGCAACTTTCTCGAAAGGCTAACACTCTTTCTGGTGGGGAGGCACAGCGTATTAGGCTTGCCTCACAGCTTGGCTCACGCCTTGTGGGGGCGCTCTATGTGCTCGATGAGCCCACGATTGGATTGCATCAACGGGACAATGACAGGCTGATAAAAACCTTGCAGAACTTGCGTGATCTAGGGAACACTATCCTGGTTGTGGAACACGACGAGGACACTATCTATGCATCAGACTACATAGTGGATATCGGCCCCAAGGCCGGGGTGCATGGCGGGAAGGTGGTGGTTTCTGGCTGGATTGATGATTTGTTGACCGCTAAAACCAACCCTAGCAAGTCCCGCACTCTTTCATATCTACGAGAAGAAACCAGAATAGAAGTTCCAGAAAAAAGGAGGGAGGCCAAAGGGGTGCTCCGTATCGCTGGGGGAAAAATTTTCAATATAAAAAATCTAAATGTTGAAGTGCCACTAGGGGTGATGACGACTATAACTGGAGTTTCTGGTTCTGGAAAAAGTTCATTTATGTATGAGATTCTTTTTAAGAATCTACAAGGCCGGCTCGAGCGCAAGTACAGAACTGCTGAGACTTATAATGCGAGTGTTTTTACTGGCACCGAATATGTTTCTAGAGCGATACTTATAGACCAGTCGCCAATCGGGCGAACACCGAGGTCCAATATCGCTACCTATACTGGGTCATTTACGCATATTCGTGATTTATTTTCAGCCACTGAAGACGCACGATTTCGTGGGTGGAAGGCGAACAGGTTTTCTTTTAATGTGAAAGGTGGGCGTTGCGAGGCGTGTGAAGGTAATGGTGAGATAGCGGTAGAAATGCATTTCTTACCCACAGTGTATGTTACTTGTGATGTGTGTTTAGGCAAAAGATTTGATAAAGAAACCCTAACAGTAAAGTACAAGAAAAAAAATATTTATGAAGTCTTGAAAATGACAGTTGAAGAAGGACTGACATTCTTCAAAGACATCCCTGCGATTTCTGACAGGCTTCAAACTCTAATGGATGTAGGGCTCGGGTACCTAGAGCTTGGGCAGAGTGCGACGACCCTTTCCGGTGGGGAGGCCCAGCGAGTGAAAATCTCGAGTGAGCTTTATCGACCACACTTAGAAAAAACTATATACCTTCTTGATGAACCAACAGTAGGATTGCACTATGATGATGTGGCTAAACTATTAGAGGTTTTGAATAAATTGGTGGTAAAGGGAAACACGGTAGTTTTGATTGAACACAATTTAGATGTCATAAAGTCCTCAGATTATCTGATAGACTTTGGACCAGAAGGTGGAGTAGGTGGTGGTAACTTGGTAGCCAAAGGTACACCCGAGGAAGTAGCAAATAATACAAAGAGTCACACCGGCAAGTATCTAAAGAAAGTGCTAAAAAGGTAAGATAACACAATGAAGACGGCCGTTCCCATAATGTTATCACAGAATAAAATATGCAGATTCAAACTTTTAAAAAACTTAATCTTCCAGGAAAACCAGGGGTTTATTTTTTTCTTGAAAAAGAAAAGATACTTTATATTGGCAAAGCCACTTCACTTAAAGACAGAACCCGCAGTTACTTTTCTAAAGACTTAATAGAAACTCGCGGGCCACTATTAGTCGATATGGTTTTCAAAGCGACAAATATAAAATGGCAAGAAACCGATAGTGTTCTTGAAGCCCTAATCCTCGAAGCGAACTTAATTAAAAAGCACCAACCGTATTACAACACGAAAGAAAAAGATGATAAGAGTTTCAATTATGTTTGTATAACTAAAGATGAACTTCCGAAAGTTGTAACTGTTAGAGGTAGAAATCTTGTTGAGAGTAAATATAAAACCATCTACGGCCCATATCCGAATGGCGGGCAACTAACCGAGGCTTTGAAAATTATCCGCAAGATTTTTCCATATTTAGATGATAAGTCAAAAAATTATCATGAATTCTATAAGCAAATAAACCTCGCCCCGGATTTAGAGAAGAAAAAAGAATATTTGAGAAACATTCGCCACATAAAGTTATTTTTTGAAGGGAAGAAAAAAACTGTATTAAGAAATTTGGAGAAAGAAATGAAATTTTTTGCGAAAGTTCGTGAGTTTGAAAAAGCAGGAATAATAAAAAGACAAATTTTTGCACTCAATCATATAAATGACGTGGCTTTAATTAAGGAAGATTCCATCGGTAATTCTTTTTCTCGGGATATCCTGTTACACAGCGTCACCACTCGAAAAAGTATTGCCGATTCTGTCTTTCGTATCGAGGCTTATGATGTGGCGCATATGAGTGGTAAAAATATGGTGGGGGTGATGACCGTGGTTGAAAATAGTGAGGTAAATAAAAGTGAATATAAGAAGTTCAAAATTCGAACCCAGGCTGGTGCTAACGATACTGGGGCTTTAAAAGAAGTGCTAGAAAGACGTTTTGCTCACCACGAATGGCAATATCCGAGGCTTATTGTTGTGGATGGTTCAACCGCTCAAATGAATACTGCGAAAAAAGTATTAACTTCTATAGGTTTGGAAATCCCAATAGTTGGTGTTGTGAAAGATGAAAGACATAGACCTAAAAATATCCTCTCTCACCCAAGGTCGGACCTTAAGGGAACCCAAGGTCCGACCTTAATACAGAAATACGAAAAAGAAATTCTTTTAGCCAATAATGAAGCACACAGGTTTGCGATAAATTATCACAAAAATACCCGTAACAAAAATTTTTTAAAATAATGTGTTTTTATAGTAAAAATGATAGAATCAAAAATAATATATGAAACTATTACTGATTACAGGACCAGCGGGAGCAGGGAAAAATACAGTAGCTAGAATCTTAGCTGACAGCATAGAAAGGTGTGCAGTAGTGGATGTTGATACCATTCGTCAAATGTTAGTAAAACCCCATAAAGCACCCTGGGAAGGTGATGAAGGAAGAAAACAACAAATGCTCGGTGTTCTTAACGCCATTTTACTAGCAAAGAATTTTTATAAAAATGACTATACTGTTTTAATATTGGACGTACTGTCCCCTGACACCTTAGCAACTTACAAAGAAGAGCTTGCTCAAAATAACCTCAAAGTAGTTATGTTGCTTCCGACATTTCAAGAGATTCAAAAAAGGAATAACACTAGAAAAAAGTATCTAAAAGATGAAGAAATAAAAATGCTGTATGACACCCAGCAGAACCTCGTGGGATATGATGAGAAAATTGACAATACAGATTTATCTGCGGAAGAGGTTGCCGGTAGATTAAAAGGAATGCTAAATATTTTATGAAACTTTTAAAAAAAACTGAATTTGGTAACCCTGTTCTTAGAAAAAGGTCTAGGAAAGTGAGTGCAAAAGAAATGAACGAGAAGAGCTTTATTTTTTTGATAAAAGATATGTTTTTTACAATGCGAAAATCAAAAGGGGTGGGACTGGCTGCACCCCAAATAAACAAAGACCTACAATTAGCAGTAATAGAAATAAAGAAGAATAAACTAAGACCAAAGGTAATACCACTTGCGCCCGAGGTCATAATAAATCCTGAGATAACGAACCACTCAAAAAAAATAACACACGATTGGGAGGGGTGTCTTAGTTTGACTGGAGTACGTGGATTGGTGCCAAGGTTTTCAGAAGTAACAGTGAAATATACTGATGACACGGGTAAGATTAAAGTAAAAAAACTGAAAGGGTTCCAAGCGCGAGTATTCCAACATGAGATAGATCACTTAAATGGAGTACTTTATGTAGATAGGATGAAAGATATGAAAAGCCTTATAACACTGAATGAGTTTAGAAAACGCATCATAAAAAATGAAGGCCTAAAAAGCAAGTAAGCCTCATTAATTAGAATGAAAAAAGTAAAACAAGAAAATGTGGTTATTCTTTTAGACATCCGCAGTGTCGAAAATGTTGGTGCGATGTTCCGCACGGCTGATGCAGTTGGAGTAGATAAAGTATATTTAGTTGGATACACCCCAGCGCCACTAGATAGATTCGGCAGGAAAAGAGGGGACTTGGCGAAATCAGCGCTCGGAGCAGAGGAGTATGTGCCTTGGGAGCAAGTGAAGAATATCAATAGATTGCTCACAAAGTTGAAAAAAGATGGTTTTCAAATAATTGCCATCGAACAGGACGCAAGGTCTGTAAGTTACAAAAAAATTAAGCCAAAAAACAAAAATGCTTTTGTTGTGGGCACAGAAGTTACAGGAATTCCAAAAAGTGTTTTGAAAAAGTGTGATGTAATTGCCGAGATACCTATGAAAGGTAAAAAGGAATCATTAAATGTAACTGTAGCTTTAGGTGTGGTTTTGTTTGAAATAGTAGTGGCTTAGTTTCCGTAAGATTCTCCAGTGTCCAATGGGGCAGGGGCCTTCAAGTAAGGGCCTTCAGTACCTTTGTACCTTTGTTCTCCTCCGCCTAGGTACCAAGCAAACCACACAACAATAACTATACCGATAAATCCAAATATTATTTGCATCCCAGTACTAAAATTTTAATCTATTAATAATAAACTTATTTATTTCTTGTTTCATAATTTATTTATTCTTTATATCATATAATCAAAAATTTAGTACGGGACAGGTTTTATATTTGATGTTTTGTGCAGAAGTGTGCACTTCTGCCATTAATAATTTTTCTCATTATAGCACCTGAGCAGCCAATTTTTCTACACTTCTGCCCATCTCTCCTGTAAGCTTCGTGATGTAGTTGAAATGAACCCCTCTCACCATGGATATTCCTATAGTCCGACATAGAGTCTCCACCAAAGTCTATGCCTTTAGTTAGAGTTTGTTTTATAGCTTTAAAAATCAAGGTTATCTCACTATCCTTCAAGATACTTACTTTTCTTTCTGGGTGCACGCAAGCTCTCCAAAGTATTTCATCTGAATAAATATTACCAACTCCTGTTAGGACGCTCTGGTCCATAAGGACTGTTTTTATTTTTCCGTTTGGCTTTTTATGCAATCTCATTTTTAGTTCCTTTTCTGTAAAAGATCTTTCCAATGGCTCTGGACCAAGACCTGCCAGATGTTTGCTCTCATGAGCTATTTTTGTATCCAAAAGTGTCATCTTGCCGAACTTGCGAGTGTCAGAGAATGCAAGGTGTCTCCCGTTTGAAAAAGTAAAAACTACATGCACAAATCTGTTGAATGGATCTTTAAGAGGCCCATCTTCTAATGGAGTCCATTTATTACTTTTTTTATCATATGCGTACTTACCATAAAGCAGGTGTCCGGTCATTTTTAAATGGATCAGTATTGTGTTGCCACCAGAGAGGTTAATCAATATATTTTTTGCTCGCCTTTCTGAATTTAATACCTTTGTGTCTACTATCTTTTTTTTGAAAAATTTAAAAAACTTTGGGTCCGCCACAGTATCCTCCTTCCTTTTGTCTTTTGTATTTAAATCAGTCCAAACATCCAGGATTTTTAATCCGGTTATTTTTTGTTGCAAACCTCTGGTTGTTGTTTCGACTTCTGGTAGCTCTGGCATTTTTATTCTAGTTCTTCAATAATCTTTAAGTTATTAATCGCACGTACGCTACTTGGGTCAAGATCCAGTGTTTTTTCCAAAAATTTCTTTGCTTTTGCGTAGTTCTTTTCCTTATAATAAACAAGACTTAAATCAAAATAACTTTCTGCATAATTTGGATTAAGTTCGATTTCTTTTTCTAAATGCAGTTTTGCTTTTTCTAATTTATCCTCGTCAAGATATATTAGGCCTAAATTTTGGTTGGAGAAGTGCTCCTCTGGATTTAGGCTTAATGCTAGCTCAAATTCATTCTTCGCGCTGTCGTAGTCATCGATAAGATAATACATCGCGCCTAAATTATTGTGGTTAAAAGCATGAGAAGGGGATGTAGCTACCGCATTTTTCCAAAATGAAAGCCCGTCCCTGTAGTTTTTATTTCTTTGAAAAGTGAGAGTTGAAAATATTGAGAATACAAAAATAAATAATGTTAGGAGTATATTTGTGAGAATTTTTCTATCTATTTTTTGTAAAATTTTATCAATAAAGCTTACTTTACCTAAGCCTAAAATAATAAATACAAAACCCATTGCAGGTAGGTAAAGTCTGTTTTCTGAATATTCAGGAACTTGATTGGTTGGCTTTATCAAGGTCAAAACGACAAACAAAAAAAACCAAGTTATGCCAAACAGCAACATTTTTTTATCCTTGTTTTTTGATGATGCAAACCAAGTAGTTAGCACTAAAATGGATATAACACCATAAACCATAGACATATCCGCAAGAACAGGAAAGGTAGCCAAATTAATTGGTAAAAATACTTTACCAATAGCAGGCATTATCGATAGGCTATTATTAAAAATGGACTGTAAAAAATGTTCATACTGTGCATTACCAATGAATGCCCCTATTGCCGCATATCTCTCCAAAAACCAAGCAATAATGATTACTAACCAGATGGAAATGATTGTTAAGTATTTTTTAATACCCTTTTTAAGGTACTCAAGATTTTCAAAAATTAATAAATATGTCAAAAAAATGCCCGGTAAAATCAAGGCAGTTTCCTTTGTCCATAGAGCAAGAATAAAAAAAATAAAATGCAAAATCAGGTGTTTTGTTTTGTTATCTTTTAAGTATTTTATAAAAAAGATTAGAGCCGAAAGAGCAAACACTGCAAGCAATGAATCATTACGCCCTGCCACCAGTGATACCGTCTGGGTAAAAAGTGGATGAACGCTTAAAATTAATACAAAAAGTATAGCCACAATTTGCCGAATTTTTAGGTTGTGTAGCAAATAAAACAAAAGACACATAGCCATAATGTGGAGCACGATGTTTGTTAGGTGTGACATAAAAATCACATTTTTCTCACCAAACTGCGCATCAAACATTAATGACAATCGCAATATTGGGCGGTAGTAGGACTCTTTTTCTTTCATTCCACCAAACACACCTTGCTCAAAAGCTTTTGGAATATTTGATAAATTCTTGTTGAATTGATACTGCTCATGAACAATGACGTTGTCATCCAAATAAACCAAGCCATAGTTTAAGCTTGGAAAATATATGACAAAAACAAATAAAGCAATAAGAATATAGCCTATGTACGGCTTGTTTTGTAATTTATTTATAAAGTTTTGACCATCCATTTTATTCATTTTTCATTGCTTGGATAAAAGTATCGGCCCTAGCCTTGTCTTCCTTATTGTAGTACAAGGTGAGCATTGCATAAAACTCCTCAAAGTTATTTGGACTTGTTTTCAGCGTTTTATTCCAGTATTCTTTGGCAGTATTAACATCTCCCTCTCTAAAATACAAACTTCCTAAATTTAAATATGTGCCTCCATAATAGGGGCTTAGCGTTATTTCTTTTTTAAGTTCTTCCTCTGCTTCGTCTAATTTACCTTCATCTGCATAGATTAAACCCAAAAAGTTATGAACGTATTTTTCCTTAGGGTGTATTTCCAAAGCCTTGGTTAATTCATATTTTGCCTTTGATGCATCGTTGTTTAAATAGTACATTATGCCAAGGTTAGCATGGTTAAAAGCGTGTGACGGGGAAGTGGCTACTGCAGACCTCCAAAAGTTTAACCCACTTTTATAATCGTTATTTCTTTGAAATGTCATAAATGAAAATATTATTATTAAAACAACTGTACTAGCAAAAATAGCTTTTTCACTAAAAAACTTAATTAATTTATTTTTTTTTAGAATTTTATTAACAAATTCAATTTTTCCTAAACCAAAAAGAATAAAACTTAAACCAAACATTGGAATGTATATCCTACTTTCCGTAAAATCAGCAATAACTCCAGTCGGCTTTATTAAAGTTAAAAAAACGAAAAGAAAAAACCAACAAATACCAAAAACTATCATTTTATTGTTCTTTTCTTTTGAAAATAAATACCAAGTCAAAAGTAATAATATGGAGATAACTCCATATGTCATATTCATATCGTTCAATACTGGGAAAACAGATAGATTAAATGGCAAAACCACTTTACCGATAGCAGGTATAACTGCAGGTAGATTTTGATAAATTGATTGCAATGTTTGGCTGAGGCTATTGACTATAAAAGTATTTATTACTACATGTCTTATGATGAAATAAATTAGGATTAGCCACCCCCATACTAACACCATGCGTATAAGCACTTTGTAATTTTCCATTACTTTTTTGCGTGGTATAAAAATAACAAAATACGAAAAGCAAACTACAGGGAAAACTATAGCTGTCTCTTTTGAAAATAGAGCTAAAACAAAAAAAAGTAAGTGTAAAAAGTAATGGCTTATTTTTTTGCTGTTTAAATAATTAATAAAATAAATAAAAGACGATAAAATAAATATTGCCAAGATAGAATCATTCCTGCCCGCTATCCATGTGGCTACTTGTGTAGTAAGAGGATGAACCCCAAGAATTAGGGACACCATTAAAGCACGTTGCTTTTTGATATTTAATTTAGTAAATAAAATAAATAGCAAGCATATAGAGATTATATGCAACACTACATTAGTAAAATGTGACACAAAAATTAGCATACTTTCTTTTAGTTGAGCGTCAAATATAAATGAGACCCTAAGCATGGGCCTATAAAATGATCCCATGTTGTTCTCAACTCTAAATATATCTTCATTGAACGCCCTAGGTATATTTGATAAATCCTTGTTGAACGTATAACTACTTTTTACCAAAACATTGTCATCAAGATAAACAATGTCATAAAAAAGTGTTGGAGCATAAATGGTAAAAATCACCAATCCGATTAGAAGATATGGAGTCCAAGATTTTTTTAAGAAGTCTTTTAATATTGTTGCTACTTTCTGCATTTTAATTTGTAGTGTCAAATTTATAGACATCTTTCAAAACTTCACGATAGCTTGGGTCAAGATCTATTGCCTTTTTCCAGTTTTGCATAGCCTTGTCTTCCTTGTTTTGCTTATGGTAAAGATTGCCTAAGTTGTAATACACCCCT
>CAYZOL010000003.1:16892-30337 GCA_964480325.1 uncultured Candidatus Saccharibacteria bacterium
CACCCCTGCAAAAGAGGGGTTGAGTTCTACTTCTTTTTTGAACTCTTCTTCTGCTCGTGCAAAGTCATTTTCTTTTAAGTAAATTAACCCCAAAAAATTGTGCACTGTTTTTTCATCAGGTTTTATTTTTACAGACATGTTTAGCTCTTGTTTTGCTTTATCTAGTTGCCCATTTACAAAATATATTGACCCTAAATTACTATAACTAAATTCGTTACTAGGTGAAGTTTCCTTTGCATTTGTCCAAAAATTAAATGCATTTCGGTAGTATTCATTACGAAAGACTGTAGTCAGGGCAAAAATACATATTATCAGTCCAAGTAAGATTAATTTGGCCTTTTGGTTTACAAATTTTTCCATTAAGTTAATTCTTCCAAGACCAATGATTATAAATATAAAACCAAACATTGGTACATAAAGTCTGTTTTCTAAAAATACATTTAATGAGTTTGACGCCAGAAGATTTAAGGATATAAAAATCAGATACCACGATATTCCAAAAATGAGCATTTTGGAATTTCTATTTTTTGCGGCTAAAGAGTATATTAATATTAATAAGATAAACACTATTCCGTGTGTTAAATTACCATCTGTAAACAATGGAAATACAGATAAATTAATAGGTAAAAATATTTTTCCGATTACCGATATTATTGAACCCGAGTTTTTAAAAATTGAAGTAAATACATTGTATTCTTCACTTGCTATAAAGTTGCTGAATACGAAGTACCTTTGAGCAAAATATATTCCAAATACAAAAGCCCAAGAAAACGCAATAAATAAATATTTTTTGTAATTTTTTCTTATATCTATTGGTGTATGGTAAAGCACCATGTATATTAAAAGGATTGCTGGGATGACTACTGCAGTTTCTTTTGTCAGTAAAGCAAGAAACAAAAACAATAGATGAAGCGTTAAGAATATTATTCTTTTTCTTTCCCAAAAATCCATAAAAAATAAAATTGACGGCAGAGTAAACAAAGCCAATAAAGAATCATTTCTACCTGGTACCCAAGACACTGTCTGAGCAGTCAGTGGGTGAATACTGAACAATATTGCAAAAAATAAAGCAGTATATTTTTCTACTTTGAATTTAAGTAACAAATAATACAAAAGACACATAGCTAGAATGTGGAGCAGAATATTTGTAAGGTGTGAAAAGAAAATAATATTCTTTTCACCAAACTGAGCATCCCACATAAATGACATGCGTAGTATCGGACGGTAAAAGTTATTGGTAGTATCTCTAAAAATGCTTTCACTGAAAGCCTGCGGAATGTTAGCTAAGTTTTTGTTGAACTGGTATTGGTCTTGAACTAAAAGCTTGTCATCTAAAGATACAAAATCATAAAACAAAGTGGGGGTATATATTATCAAAATAGCTAAAGCAATTAGAAAATACACTCCCCAAGATTTTGAAAGTATTTTTTGTAAAAAACTATTGTTGTTTATGCTTAGCATTTTTTGTTTTAAAAATTTGCTTAAAAAGATACTTAAAAGCTACTCCCATAGTCAGTACTCCGTACTTGAGGCTCCGGTAAAAATCAATGGAAGAGGCCTCCTCAAAGTAACGGATAGGCACTGGTATCTCTCCAATTTTATAGCCTTTTTCAATTATTTGAAATAAAACTTGGCTATCAAAAACAAAATCATTTGAGTTTGCTTCAAAGTCGATATCTTGCAAGACCTCTCTTGAGTACGCGCGCATTCCGGTGTGCCACTCTGAAAGGTTTTGTCCGCTTATCATGTTTTCCACCAGTGTCAAAAATCTGTTTGATAAGTATTTGTAAACCGGCATGCCACCGTCCAGAACTTCTTTCCTTGATCGTATTCTTGTGCCTAGCATTACGTCGAAGTATCCTTCTTGGATAAACTCAACCAAGTGTTTTGTCAGCCTTGGGTCATACTGAAAATCTGGATGAATCATGACTACTATATCTGCACCCCTTTGGAGCGCCATTTTGTAACAAGTTTTTTGATTACCACCATAACCCTTATTTTCCTTGTGTTCAAAAACAACAAGATTAAGCTCTTTTGCGAGCTTTACAGTGTTATCCTTACTACAATCATCGACGAGAATAATTTCGTCGACAACATCCATTGGAATATCGTTTATTGTTTTTTCTAATGTTTTTTCAGCATTGTATGCAGGTAGAATAACGGTGATTTTTATTTTTGACATATATTGATAAAGCTATTATCTCTTTTTTGAGGTTTTTTGCAACTTCTTAATCTAGAAAAGACTTCATGACATGTTTGCATGGTAATATAAAGTAGTGAATAAATTTATATATATATTGGTTTTGTTTTTTACTGTGATTTATTTTCCTGCTTATGGAACCGCTGAGGGGAAAAGTGCGGTACCTGTTTCCCCGAAAGTAAAAATACTATTGGTGCCAGGGCATGATGATAAAGTTTGGGGAACAAGATATGGCAACCTTAAAGAGGCAGACATGACCTTGTATTTGGCTACTGAGATTTTTAATCTACTGAAAAAAGATGAAAGATTTGATGTTCATATAACTCGGGATTCTAATGGATATACAAAAGAGTTTGCTGACTACTTTAAAAATAAAGAGGAAAATATAATTAAATTTAGAAACAGTGCAAAAGATAAAACCAATGAATTAATAACAAACGGTGACTTCATATCAAAAACAATAGTGCCACATGTAGCTGTAGATGATTACGTATCACTTCGACTGTATGGCATAAACAAATGGGCAAATGAAAACAAGGTAGATGCAGTGTTGCACGTACATTTTAATGATTATCACAGGAAGGGCAGATGGATAATAGGAAAGTACAAGGGAATAGCTGTTTATACACCAGAAGCACAGTTGTCTAATTCTAAAGCAAGCCTTGGTTTGGCCACGGAGGTTTTTAGTAAGCTAAACACAGCGTACAAAGTAAGTAACTATGATAATGAAAGACTTGGAGTAGTTCCAGATCAAAAGCTAATAGCACTTGGCTCTAACCGTACGTTAAATGCCAATGTGCGCTCTGTACTTGTAGAGTATGGATATATTTATGAAAAAGCGTTTAGAGATTTCGCCACTCGTCATAAAGCGTACACAAAAATGGCGGGTTTAACTAGAGATGGTATTACGAGGTACTTTTTTAAATAATTTGAAGAATTATTTTTTACCTAGAGTTTTTAGTGCTTGGCGAATTTTGGTATTTGTATCAGTATCAGGAGATACACCCTTTAGCGCCTCTCTAGCTTCGTTTTGTGAATAGCCAAGCATTTTAAGCGCCTCTAGCGCATCGAGTTCTTCCTGAAGTGTTCCAATCATACTTTCTTTGCTTACTTTGTCTCGTAGTTCAATTACCATTTTTTCTGCTGTCTTTCTACCTATGCCTGAAATTTTTGTAAGATAGGCTACATCGCTAGTGTTTATTGCTTTACTCAAGGTCTCAATTGAAGCAACCCCTAAAATTGTAAGGGCACCTTTGGGTCCGATACCTGATACATTTATTAGCATTTCAAAAAATTCCAGTTCTTTTCTTTCAATAAATCCATACAAATCAAAATAGTCCTCGCGTACATGGGTGTATATCCAAAGGAAAACCTCAGAATCATCCCTTGTTTGGGTGGAAAGAGTGTTTAAAGATACATTTATCTTGTAACCAACACCGCCAGTTTCTACTATAATAAATTTGTCACTTTTCCAGATTATTTTGCCTTTAATACTACCTATCATATAGAGTTATCATAACATATCCTACCCTCGGCAGGCATGTTGCCTTTTTAAAGCTTTTTTGGTATTGTTCATTTATGCCAATAACAAAATCAGCAAAAAAAGCAATACGTGTGTCATCTCGCAAAAAAGCTAGCAATGACCAAAGAAAGCGTATGATGAAAGAAGTTATCAAAAAGATTGAAAAAACTGCAAAGACAGACAAGGCAGAAGCCGCGAAACTACTTTCAAATGCATATTCAATAATAGACAAAACTGCCAAAAAAGGAGTAATCAAGAAAAACAACGCATCTCGCAAAAAAGCTCGTTTGTCTAGACTAATAAAATAAACATGAGTAGTCATCTTTTAGAATTCTACGGAACAGAGTGTCCTCATTGTGTGCGAATGCACAAACTAGTAGAACGCTTAGAAAAAGAGGAGAGTGTGAAGGTAGATACTTTTGAAGTGTGGCATGACAAAGAGAATGAAAAAAAGCTACTTGAGATAGATAAGGATCTTTGCGGTGGTGTGCCATTTTTTTATAATACAAAAACAAAGGATTTTATTTGCGGGGAGGAAAGTTATGCAAATCTGAAGAAGTGGGCGCTTGGTGGTAAGTAAATTTATACTACCCTTGCTTTAATATTTGTTCTAAAAAGGTGGACAATTCTTCACCTTTTACTTCTCTAAAACAGTTTGGCTTTAGTTTATCTAATTTGATATTCATGATTCTGATTCTCTTTAGATCTTGGACTTCTTGAAACAAAGCAGAACACATGCGACGTATTTGATGTTTTTTGCCTTCGGTCAAAGTTACTTTGAAAGTAAAGTCATTTACTATCTGTACTTTGCAAGGCTTGGTAACATAGCCTTCAATATTTACCCCTGCCTCCATTTTATCTTTAAAACTGGACCGTAGCTTGTTTGAAGTTTTTACAATGTATTCTTTCTCATGAACATATTTTGGATTTAAAAGCTTGTCGGTTATGCGTCCATCATTGGTAAGGACAATGAGACCATGTGAATTTTTGTCCAAACGCCCAACAGGGAACACATCCTTTGGAATTTTTGATTTTTTTACCATATCACTTATTTCCTTCTCCTCCTCTTGTGGGGAATGGGTAATAACTCCAATAGGTTTATTGTAGGCGTAGTATATATATTTTTTTGTATCTTCGTTTCCTCTTACTTCCACTTTGTCAGTTGGGTTTACTTTACTACCCAAAACCGCTAGCTTTCCATTAATAAAAACTTTCTTTTTAGACACCAATTCATCCGCACCTCGCCTTGTGGCGATTTGTTTTAGAGCTAGATATTTGTTTATCCGCATTGGGTATGTATCCATAATTACTGTAGCAGTATAGCATTTTGAATGTCTTTTGGTCACAACTCTCGGCTTGCCGTCGCAAGCCTTGGTCGCGACCCCGCCTCACCAGTTTTGCGTGCTCGCAAAACATGGCTCCGGCTCACAAATTGTTCGCAGGCAAAGCAGTTTGCCTGCTTTACACAATTTGTGCCCTCGGTAGGAATCGAACCTACATCGCAAACTCCGCAAGCTCGCATTCTATCCATTGAACTACGAGGGCATCTAGTCTGCTTTAGATTAGCAGTTTATTGCATAAAATTCAAACTTTTATTAGTAGCCTAAGAAATCAAGAATTTTATCTGCAACATGTTCATGGGTCTCTTTTTCTTCTATGTTTTTAGACAACAACATCTTTCGTATGCTTTTTGCATATTGATTTTCAATTTGTATGGAAATCATTGGAGTAAAAGACTTTTCTATTTTTATAAAAAGCATTGGATTTTCTCCCTCACGTACCCAGAAGTGACTCATATTTTTATAAGGGAAAAGTACGTCGCCAGTTTTGAAACCGTTTTCGTTAAATTCGTAGGCAATCTCTCTTGGTGGCCTAGATGATAAGTATCCCATCATTGCGCCACCTAGTACCAAAATAATAACAAAAAAATAGTTCTTCAAAACAATAGAGGCTATTGAACCTGCAACTACGATAACACCTAGCGCCCAATACCAGTCCGAGCTTTTTTCTTTATGCTCATGCTCCAAACCAACCCAGCTTATTGTTTCTTCTTCCATGATTCAATTATACAATATTAAACAATGTTACCTAATGAGTTTGTGGATTAAAACATCAGTAAATTAAAGCACCGGCTCCTTTTCGCCTTTTGTGTACCAATGTTTTAAAATTGTAAATTCATCATAACCATGCATTAGCATAGCTATAGCCGTTCCGATTAGGATAATGTGTGGCCATACTGCCTCACCAAAAAAGTTCATTGATAAAGTGAGAAATATCAAAAATACAATTGATATAAAACGAATTTCAAATCCGATAATGTAAAAAATCCCAATCATCACCTCTGTTAGAAAAGCACCTAGCACTATAAACATAGGTTCAAAAAGGAAGTAGCTGGCCAGGTTGTATTTAGAAACAGTGTCCAGAGCTAATGCCCCATGAATAAATTTTGCATAATATGCAGAGTATACTTGCGAGATACCTAAAAATTTTGTAATGATAAGGTATTTCCTTTTTTTAATGCTATAAAGCAGTTCTCTTATTTTGCTGGATGATATTTCCGAATTAATTTCAAGTATTTTATAACTACCACCCAAGAATAAGATTATTAGAGCCTCTCCGAGATAAGTGAGGTAAGAAAACATATAATCACCTTTCATGGCTAGGGCTACATACATGTACACCACAGTTGCAATCAACGCTCCGATTCGAGGATATATGCCGAACAATATTGAAACACTTGATATATACAAGAATACTTCAGCCAAAGTACTGTACTCTCCAAAAAGTTTTGTTATTGATAGCTCTGGGCCAAACAGTGACTCAAAATACACGGAGGCAAAAAGTGAAAGCCCAATAGTTATTTGTACAACATAACCAGCATAAGGTTTTAAGCTTGCAAAAAAAGGATAAAGTCGATTTTGTAGCTTTGACGATACGGAGATTTTTAATACCAATAGCACTAGCAAAAACATTATTGCTCCAGAAATTAAAAAAGTTAATTTTTCAGAATTTATTGTTTCAGCAAAGTTTAGTGCGTGCATTTTTACGTCACGGGTGACTTCCTCACGGCTCAAAACATAAACCTCATGCGCAGAAGCCAAGAGAGGGGAGAGGAAGTTGAGTAAAAATATAAATACAAAGATTAAGTTAAATAGTTTTGATTTCATTATTTTTTACTTTCAAGGATGCGACCACGTAGAGTTTTTGTAGATAAGTATGCAGCAAAGAAAAAGATGAGCGCTAATATTTGGTTTACCCAAAAGAATGCAACATAAAAACTAACAGTAGTTGGCCAGTTGTTGTAAGTGTATACCGCAGCATATTCAAATATAATGAAAGCAACTACTGAGATAACTGAGTTTAGAATAATTACCCATTTTTGTTCTGGATTCATGAATCCTCCAAAGACAGCAAAAAGAGCAAAACCTAGCACGGCAACTGGCGCCTGTACGCCAATAAGCGGACTAAAATAAGGATAGGAGATGATCATGATTAGTCCTGCAATCACAAACAATACCCTGACTTGGTCACCATAGTAGTGTCTTAGTAGTCTAGTACTCATGTGCATATTATATTATGTAAAATACTAAAATACCAGACAAGCTGCGTATAAATTTTTACCAAAATAATTTCAAACTTTATATAATTGTTGTGTTATATTTAGCCTATGAAGCAAAAAGTAGACATGGAGCCCGAGTGGGGTGAAGTCTTAGATAGCTTTTTTGAAAAGGAAAGCTTCAAAAGCCTGACCGAGTTTATAAAAAAAGAATATTTATCAAAGAAGATATATCCAAAACCCAAGGATATCTTTAAGGCATTTTGGCTTACACCCTTCTCTCATGTAAAAGTGGTTATTTTGGGTCAGGATCCGTATCACGGGGCAGGACAGGCACATGGACTTTGTTTTTCAGTCCAAGATGATGTGCCACCGCCACCATCACTTCAAAATATTTATAAAGAAATTGAAGCAGACATTGGCACAAAAAAGGATTTTCAAAAGGGCAATTTGGAATCTTGGGCGAAGCAAGGAGTGTTTCTTTTAAACGCAATACTGACAGTGGTAGCAGGAAGCCCCGCATCACATCGTGAAATAGGTTGGGAGGAGTTTACTGATTATGTAATAAAAAAGATTTCAGATGAACATGAAAATATAGTATTTATACTATGGGGTAATTATGCAAGAAGCAAAAAAAGCTTAATAGATTCTAAAAAGCATTTAATCCTCGAGTCTGCGCACCCCTCACCTTTTTCCGCATACTCTGGGTTTTTTGGCTCCAAACATTTTTCCAAATGCAACGCTTATTTAAAATTGCACAATAAAACACCCATTGATTGGTAAGCTATTTATGTTTGTGTATTGTTTTAACCCAAAATTCCAACGCTAGCTAAAAGTTTATCAGTGTAACTGAATATTTCAGTAAGCTTATACGCTTCATACTGTGAAGCAAACGCACTTCTAACTTTTTTGTTTTGATTCACAATTTCATTCAAGATTATTGGACTCGTCGTAATATTTGCAAGAGTTATAATTTTGTCTTTACTATCTAAGTCTTTATCTGCCAAGTCATCCACTAGTTGGATAAGGTAACCCAATTCTTCGTAACACTGTTGTCTTTTTACATCCATATTAGGATTTACCTCGAGGGCAAACAATAGTGCTGTCTTTGCCCCCTTTTTTCTTGTTATTTCTTTCAGAGTTTCTTCATCTATTAAACCTTCTCTTTGTTTTATCGAATTTATTTGTGCTTGGGTAAGATCTCGTAATGCTTGGAGTGCCCGTGGATTTAAAGTCTCGTTTGCAATTATTAGTGCATTTCGTAGAGGAGTCGACAATCCTGACATGTTTTCGTTATTTCCAGCAACAACACTTAGTACAACTTTTGCTTGCTTTTTTGAAGTCTCTAAATCGAAATCATCAAAAGCTTTGTCATAGGTGCCCATTGCGCCACCAATAGTGGCTATTCCCATTTCTTGCTTTCTTGTTAGTTTAACACCTTCAAGTTTACTTATTATCTGCGCAATCTGTATTATTTGCTCAATCCCTTCAAGACCTGCTTCGAGCTCATTTGATATTATTTTAGAAGGTGTTTTTTCCAACATATAGTTATATTGTAATACACAAATTGTTTCTTGTGTAATATTAAAATTAATCATTGGCGGAACACTCGAGTAAAGTACCCACTCATTGTAACGAAACGGACAATATTAATTGAATGCTAAGATAACCATGAATCGAATAATCCACTTTTATAGTATAAGAAACTATCTTTTTTAGAAAACTTCAATGAATATTTATTTTTCCATTATAATATAAGGCTCCAGTGTAATATATAAAATCTGGTGCAATCTGAGTATGACATTTTTGCTCCAAAATAGATAAAACATAGATAAATATATATGTCAAATATCTTTTAATATCAACGCAAATTGTCTATTAGTAGCCATCGAATTAGTCAATCTAAACTATAATCCTTGCAAGATTGATTTAGATATGATATGCTCAGTGTATTGTAAATTAAAAGACACAAATTATATGGTAAATTTTCAAAATCTATATGAATTCATCGATAGGGCTGTAAAAAATAGAAAGTACCCTGCCAATACTGCTTTAGGCTTAAAAGCGGCACTAAAGTTATTTGAATCTGAAGTTAACGAAGAAGAGAAGAACTCAGTGAAAAAGTTTGAAGAAAACCTGGATCAGATATATCACGCTGTCAGTTCAAAGAATAAGGACATTACCGCTAGTTCTCTTGCAACATACAAGTCCAGAGTTCTTAAGGTTCTTCGCGACTATAACACGTATGGAGCTGATCCAACAAAAATGAATGGCTGGATAATAAAACCTTTAGTACGACAGAAAAAACAGGAATCTTCTCAGGGGAAAGCAGCTTCCTTAAAAACTGAAGAGTCGTCTGAAGTTTTACCAGTATCAGATTTTATTGGAATGCATAAAATTGAACTTGCATTAAGGCCGGATAAAAAGTTCATTATTATTGTTCCCATGGATATTAGCCAAAGCGAGAGTGCGACGATTAAAGCTGTTTTAGATTCACTTGTTGTGAAAACAGTAGGAGATAAAAGTAAAGATTAGATAAAAAAGCTCCTGCAGGAGGTGGAACCTAGGTTGACTTGATGTCCAAAGTCGAGTTTAAGTAGAGAAAAGGCCTTTCCTACAATTTCCACTCCCTGCAGGGGTTTTTGTTCTGGCGGTATTCATTGTACAAAATTCGAACCTTTTTTGAAAGCAATCCTGACGAAGAAATCTGAAACAATGCGGACGAAGTTTTGCGGAAACAATTTTCTGGGGAAAGGATTCCGCAAAACTTCGGCTGATTTCTTTTTTCTGAATTCGGATGTCGCAAGCGGAGGAGGAGGGGTCTGGGGAGGAATCCTCCGCTTGCTCCTCTTTTTGTTTTGACGAAATTCTGGCGGGCTTTTTAATTCAGAACGAGTTATTTATTCACAAAAGCACGAGAGCTTGGTCCAAAGTATCCAGTTCCTTTTTTAAGACCGTTTGGTGTTAAAATATCAGAAGCATGAGCTTCTTGAAATTTAACAACTGCTCTGTAAGTTAGTAACCCAAAATAATTTGTTTCTTTACCTTTTGAGCCCGCTCCTTCTTGAGACACAGTAAATCCTTTTTTATTTAAGTATTTTTGTAATGTTCTTACTTCTTCATCTATCATTTTGTATTTTAGATTTTTAGATAAGATTGTTTTTGTTGTGGTTGTTGTTTCAGAGTTTGTTGGTGATTCTACTTTAGGACAAGGTTGACCATTTAAAGGACTAAATAGATAGTGTGGTAGACAACCTAATGCTTCTTGATTTCTTTGTGTTTCTTCTTGTCTTAGTCTGTCAGACATAGCTTGGAGGAGGACAATGGAGACGGCACCGCCAGAAGAAGCTGAAGCAGACACTGTGGGTGTCGCTGTGCCAAAAAGACTAAAGACTGAGAAGTTTGTAGTGGTACAAGTTACAGTGTTTAAGGTTGCGTTTACAGTACAGCCAGTAAGTAGAGACCAAGTAGCTCCATCCCAGCGGTAGATGACTAAGGAAGATTCGTTGAGTCCTACGACGTCACTGTCTTGGTAGGTTAGAGTTAGTTCAATTGGTTCTAGGAAGGTGGTGACACTGGTACTTACTCCGGTTAGAGCTTTAAGGTCAAAGGCATAGTCACCTGCTTTAGTGACTCCACTTGGGGTGCCGGAAGTCAGGAAGACGGCTGTTTGATCTAAAGATTTAATTTGATAGATAGCGTCTGCTCCGGTTGCGTCTGCTGGAATGGTTAGGGCTATGCCTGTTGCTCCAGAGGTAAGAGTTGAGCTTCCTCCAGAGGCAGTAGTGATACTACTAGCTGTCTCAGCTTCTATTGTAGCAGAGCCAGTACAGCCTGTAGTGGTGAAGGTGTTGTCGGTGCCTGTACCTAAGTTTAGAGTTGCATCTTTAGACTTTACTCGGTAGTGGTAAGTAGTACAAGCTACCAGACTTGGTAGAGTGACACTGTGGCTAAGTACTCTTGGTGAGGTATCTGCTTCGGCTGTAGTGGTACCGTAACTGTTAGTGAGGCCATAGTCGATGATGGTGGATGAAGCTTCGTTGGTGGTGTAGGTGATATCCGAGGTGGTAGAGGCTGGAGTGGAAGTGATGGAGGAGAAGGTGGGGGCGGTGGTGTCTATTACTAATGCTTTGTTCGCAGCAAGATTTGTAGCGATAGTGAAGCTAGCCATTGCATTGGATGCTTGGTCTGCAATAGTGCCAGAGATAGAAGATACGGTTAAGTCGGAACTTGTATCTCCTGCTTGTACTATATAGTTACAAGTTCCTGTATCAGAGTTTGTTACAGTGAATGTACATGTTCTGTCTACTGTTCCTGTTTCTAGTGTGACTGTCACGTTACCAGTGGAAGTGACTGCTTCAGAGAAAGTTATGTCTATGTCTATTACTTCTCCGGTGGTGTAAGTGCCATTGGCTTTGTCGGAGGAGGCGGAGGTGATGGTGGGGGCGGTAGAATCCAAAACAACTGCCTCATCAAAATGTACTGCCCAGTTGTAGAGGGTGTTGCCGTATAGAGAAGTGTATGGATCCGTATCACGAAGGTTTCCAGCAGCAGAACCTGCATTTTGAGCACCAGTATTAGTACCAGGAACACCTGTATAAGCATAACGAATTCTTTGGTTTGCACCGGTTGGTGTACCAGAAAGAGTAATTCTCACTGTATCTGAATCTAAAATAGCAACACTGCTTATTGTTGCGGATGCAGTAGTGTCGTAATACTCAAAACCGTAGTTCGTGCGTGCACTAACTAGAGTTGTGTCCAAAGCGAGCACTCCCGCTGGAACGTGGAAATTTACATCAATAACATTAGCGGAACGAACAGCTGAATCAGGAGAAAGCGGACGCCAAGTTTCATGATCCTGAACTACTTTTTTGATTACCTTACCGTAATATTCTCCAAGCCATCTAGAGCTAGCTCCAGTTAAGTGGTGACGGTCTGAGTAGTTGAAAAAATATTTTGGAGCAACCAGGACAATCTCAGTAGGATTGTCTTCCGCGGCATAAAGCTGGTAAATAGGAATTTCAGAAGTTGCATCATTTGCATAAGAAGACATAAATGAACTCATTTGATCCAAGAACATGATGACTTCATTGCTCTGTCCAGTGATTGCTTTTACATCAGTATCGTAGTCATTTTGCCATTCTTCTAAATAGCCTTGATAAGTTGCTCCAGTCACACCATTATAATTATCTGTTTCACCATGAATAGTAGTCACACCAATTACTCTTGATGTTCTACCAAGCGCTATCGCTGCACTTTTTGCATTAGTGACTTGAGTCATACCGGTTGAAAATGGTCCCGAGCCTTTCTTTAGTTGAGAATAAGTATAACCACTAACTCCATGTAATGATACAGCAACATCAAAATCATTACCGGTATCATTTGCAGTTATAGTATTAGCCATTGAACTGCTTATGGTCTCAACGCTTCCTTCAACCAAAGGAATAAAACTCCCGCCTGTGCCCAAACCGCCATTACCGCCCGACAGCATTAAATTGTTGTAAGGTTGCGTAGTAGTAAGTGCCGGCGTAGATGCGACTCCAACTGAAAGACTTTGTCCGGTTGAAAGTATTTGATTGATATAATTTATTTCAGTCACTTCTGCTGTTGCAGAACTAAGTGCAGCATCTCCTGTTGTAGGAATAGTATCGGCGACTGGTGTAACTTCAAATTTTAAATATTTAGTTAGGTCATCGGAAACCACTGTATAATTTATACTTGTTGCACCTGAAATTGCGGAATAAACCCCACCAGCAGAGTCCGCACGAAGCCACCTATAAGTAGATGTGCCTTCAGCATTTCCATTCACATCACCATAAGTATAAGTTCCTGTAAGAAGTTCTCCTAAAGATGCAGAGCCGGTGATCGCTACGGAAGTTGCGGTCGGAGCTGTTGGGGTGGCAGAAAGTGGGGTCGCATTGGCAGTGCTCGAAGGATCACTTGTGCCATTTCCGTTTACTGCTAAAACTCTAAAATTATAAAGTGATCCGTTGGTTAGTCCAGTTACAGTTGCTGTTGTAGCGTCCGAAGTTCCATCTGCAAATGTAGACCAAGATCCTTCGCTACTTAATTTATATTGAACAGTATAGTCAGTAATAGCAGAACCATTGTCTCCGCCGGAAGTCCAAGATAAAGCTACTTCTGCATCTCCTGCTGTAGGAGTTAGG
>CAYZOL010000004.1:0-21259 GCA_964480325.1 uncultured Candidatus Saccharibacteria bacterium
GCTGAGATGATTAAAAAGTATTTTTTGCACATGACGGATGTTTCTGATCAATACAAAAACTATGAAATAGCAAAAAGTTGGCTTTCAATGTCAAAAAACATTTCTAAAAACCCACTAGGTGACTGGGGCAAGTCTACATCTCAAAATGTCCATACTCGCGGAGTAAAAGATTATGCCTTTTTGGTTATGAGGAAGCATGGCTCACCAATGCATTTTAGGGAAGTTACAGATGCAATATCAAAAACCTTTGGTAGGAAGACTCATTACGCTACCACTCACAATGAGTTAATTAAGGACCCAAGATTTGTGTTAGTTGGACGCGGACTTTATGCACTTTCTGAATGGGGTTACAAAACCGGTATTGCTCGTGACGTTATCCGTGACATCTTAAAAAAAGAAGGACCACTATCTAAAGAGGATGTTGTTGAAAAAGTAATGAAAGAGAGATATTTCAAGAAAAATACTATTTTAGTAAATCTCCTTAATTCAAAATATTTCAAAAAAAACAAAAACGGGCTTTACACTCCAGTCTAATTTGTACTAAAATGTAAGCATGGCAGAACCTAAACCTAAACCAGAAGCGGATTTTTTTTCTAGCTTTTTAAGTTTCTTGACTGAAATAATAACTTCAATCCCAGTAGCAGTGTGGCTAATAATTTTAGGCATTGCTGCTATTATAGGTGCCTGGACTATTGGATATGGCCCAATAATTATGTATACAATTTTTGCGCTAGTCTTGGGCAAAATTGCTGGAAATTTATGGATGCATTATATAAGGAGGGATTTTATTTCTGGAATTGATTGGGTACTACTTGAGATAGTGCCACCACGTGAAGTTCTTCGTTCACCAAAGGCAATGGAGCTTTTTTTTACTAATGCGCTTTATCATTATAGTAACAAGGCTGGCCGTGAGTGGTATTGGCAAGGTGCTGTTTGGTTTTGGTTTTCATTGGAAATTGCCTCCATCGACGGACAGGTGCATTTTTATATTCGTACACCTACTCGACTGAAGGAATTTATTGAAACTCAAATGTATGCACAGTATCCTCAAGCGCAGGTCAAAGAGGTAGATGATTATACCTTAGCAGTACCTGAAATTAGTGAAAAAAGTGGTTGGAAATTTTGGGGCTGTGAATGGTCCTTGGCAAAACCCGATGCATACCCTATTAAAACATATGTGGATTTTGGGCTAGACAAGGACCCGAAGGAAGAATTTAAAGTAGATCCAATTTCTCCAGTAATTGAGCTTTTTGGTTCACTCAAAAAAGGAGAACAAATGTGGTTACAAATAATAATTACTCCTTCCAAGAAGGAATACAAGAGTCCTGAAGGGGCTAAACAAGATTGGGTCAATGAGGCTGAGACTGAGCTTTTTAGAGTTACAGAGCCTTATACCGCCAGAAAAGAAAAAATGGAACAAGGATTACTGCTTATACGTATTCCTGATTGGATTAAACCCATAATTGAAGGTATTTCTAGAAAGATGCAAAAGACGGGTTTTGATGTAGGCATGAGGACATGTTACGTTGCAAAAGACGAAGCGTGGGACATGAATAATAGGCGTAACATTCGTATGATATGGCGTCAGTATGCCAATCCTTATCTGAATAGTTTTGAACGTATAAATTCAACACAAGCAGACTCTTTGGGAGGTGGAGGTTTTTTGGGAAGCTTTTTTTTGCTTTCGCCTCAAACAGTCATGATTCTTTGTGATCGAATGCTTAAAAAATACAGAAATCGTTCTTTTTTTCATGGCTCCCTAAGACAAAAGATTCTAGCCAAATTGCCTTGGCCATTTTCTCCGTGGATTTATCCTGCATATTTTAAGTCCAAAATTTTTGTGCTAAACGTTGAAGAACTAGCCACAATTTGGCACTTCCCAGGACAGATATTGAGCGTTCCTACACTTGAGCGTATCGAAAGTAAAGAAGCTTCTCCTCCAACAAATCTTCCAACATAAATATATGGAAAATTGCACACCAGACGGTGAAGTTAAATTTGATGTAACAAAACCAAGTCAAGGAAAGCTTGTGTGGAATTGTATTTCACAATACAGAGCTTTAATAATATTTTTTTGCTTGATTGTCGTTTTATGTTTTATATACATCGGTCTGTTCAAGCATCCTGCTACCTTAAATACAGAGACAACAATATACATTGAAGAGGGGCAAAGCCTCCGCAGTGTTTCTGAATTACTCAAAAGGGAATCCGTAATAAAGTCAAAAGCTATCTTCGAGATGTTAGTGGTGGCCAACGGGGGAGAGAAACGTATCCTACCTGGTGAGTACAAGTTTTATAAAAACTCGGTTTTTGATGTAGCCAGAATAATTTCAGGTGGAGAAAGGAGCTTGGCCCCGATCAAGGTTACTATACCTGAGGGTTTTGATGTTAATGATATTGCAAACATTTTCAGCTCAAAGTTAATAAAATTTAATAAAGAAAAGTTTTTAGCATCTGCAAAGGAAAAAGAAGGTTACCTCTTTCCTGATACATATTTTTTCTTAAATATTGATAATGAAGATGATGTAATTTTATATTTGACTAGAAATTTTGAAGAGAAAACCAAAGCAATCTTTGAAGATATGCCTCAAAAGAATTCACAAGGTTTAGAAATCAATAAAAAAGAAATTATTGTAATGGCCTCAATTATTGAAAAAGAAGCAAAAGGCAATGGGGACAGGGAATTGATTTCAGGCATTTTGTGGAAAAGACTCAAAATAGGCATGCCACTTCAAGTAGATGCAGCCCCTAATACATACAATGAAAAAGGCTTGCCAGTAAAACCCATTTCAAACCCTGGTATTGCCTCAATAAAAGCGGCAATTTATCCAGAAGATTCGCCATACTTGTACTATTTGCATGGTTTTGATGGTGATATACATTTTGCTAAAACTTTCGACGAACATAGACAAAACAAGTTAAAATACTTAAGATAAGTTAATGCCAAAAAAGCAAACAGTATTTATTGGACTCTCTGGAGGAGTTGATTCCTCTGTAAGCGCAGCCTTGTTGAAAAAACAAGGTTTTGATGTTGTTGGCGTGTTTATTAAAACATGGCATCCTCCATACTTTCCATGCAATGAGGAGGAAGAACGACGTGATGCAATGCGTGTAGCAGCGCACTTGGATATTCCATTTTTGACCTTTGATTTTGAACAGGAATACAAAAAAAGTGTAGCTGAATATATGATTAATGAATACAAGATTGGGAGAACCCCAAATCCTGATGTGATGTGCAACAAGGAAATAAAGTTCGGTGCATTTCTTAAAAAAGCTCTTTCAATGGGGGCGGATTATGTAGCCACCGGACACTATGCTCAAAATATCGCGAAAAGTATTTTTTTTGGCCTGCCTGGTAAACCAACGTCGGCGCTCAAAAAATACTCTTCGCTTCAAAAAGACAATACTTTTTCGAGTAGTGACGATGCAGCGCAGGATATTCTCGAGAAAAAGTATTGTCTTGTGAAAGGCAAAGATACTACTAAAGATCAAGTATATTTTCTTTGGACTTTAAATCAAGAACAATTAAGTAAAATTTTATTTCCAATTGGAAATTTAAAAAAAACAGAGGTTCGCAAACTTGCCAAAAAGTTCAAATTGCCAGTAGCAGAAAAAAAAGACAGCCAAGGGATTTGCTTTTTAGGTGACGTAGATATGAAAGAATTTTTAGCACATTATATTGAAGAAAAAAAAGGAGATGTATTGAATGAGAAAAACGAAATTATTGGTTATCACAAAGGAGCGCTTTTTTACACATTAGGTGAAAGACATGGATTTACAATTACAAAAAAAACACCAGAAGATTCCAGGTATTATGTGGTTTCAAAAGATATAAATAAAAATATTATTATTGTTTCTCAAAGCTTAAGTCATAAAAAAACTAAGGACCCTGCTAAATATAAGATTGAGAAATGCAATTGGATTTCAAAAATTCCAAAGGTGGGTAAAAAGTATACAGCTCAAGTCAGATATCATGGCGAGTTTGTAAATTGCCAAGTTACGAGCGTAGGTCAGACTTCCGCGGACTCAGCTGAGGTGATATTTGAAAAACCAGTTCTTATAGCTAAAGGACAGTCGGTGGTTATTTACGATAATAATGTTGTACAAGGTGGAGGGGTTATTGTATAATCATCTCATGATTCAATTTTTTACACAAAATAGTGATGTTATTATAAGGTTGGCCTTGGCAGTTGGTTTAGGGATGCTAATTGGAGTTGAGCGTACTTTAGTGCACAAGGAAGCAGGAATGAAAACACACGCACTGGTGTCTTTGGGGGCAGCGCTTTTTGTAGTAATTTCTGAAATATTGGCACTAAAATATTCGGGTATAACTGGTTTTGATCCTTCTAGAATTGCATCACAAATCGTTGTTGGCATTGGTTTTCTTGGAGCAGGTTCTATTATGCTTCAAGGTACTCGTCTTTCAGGACTTACTACAGCAGGAGGGCTTTGGGTTACGGCTGGTATTGGTATGGCGGCAGGTTTTGGCTTTTTTAGTTTAGCTATAATTTCTACAATTTTTGCTTTCTTCATTCTAGTTGCAGTTTACTTTTTTGAACAACCGATTAAAAAAAGAATTTTTTCTTCACAAGAAAAAGATTAGTAAATTTAACTTTAGTAAAAAATATGCAGTCAAACGAAATACGGTCACGATTCCTAAAATTTTTTAAGAATAGAGGACATGCGATTGTGCCTTCAGCCTCGCTTGTGCCTGAGAACGACCCTTCTGTATTATTTAATACTGCAGGAATGCAGCCACTTGTTCCGTACTTATTAGGTCAAACACATCCTATGGGAGTCCGGATTGCAAACGTTCAAAAATGTGTGCGCACTGGTGACCTAGACGACATTGGCGACAACAGGCATTTTTCATTTTTCGAAATGCTGGGCAATTGGTCCTTGGGGGACTATTTCAAACAAGAAGCCATAACTTGGAGCTATGAATTTTTAACCTCAAAAGAAGAGGGTCTGGGCTTGGACCCGAAGCGTCTGTACTTCACTATTTTTGAAGGCGATGAAAATGCAGAATATGACCAAGAATCTAAGGATATTTGGATGAGTTTAGGAATTCCGGAAGATAGGATCTATGCACTGCCAGCCGACGATAACTGGTGGAGCCCTGGGGACAATGGTCCTTGTGGCCCATGTTCTGAGATGTTTTATGACATGACAGGGGGTGTAGGTGATTTGAACAAAGAAGCGTTCATTAAGGCTGTTAAAGATGAAAGAGTAATTGAAATCTGGAACGATGTCTTCATGGAGTATGAAAAGAAAGATGCAAGAGTAATTGGGAAACTAAAGCAAAAAAATGTAGATACTGGTGCAGGTCTTGAGCGTATGACAGCAGTTATGCAGGGCAAGATGACTGCATATGACACAGATTTGTTCGAAGAGGTTTTTGATAAGATTGATAAATTTTCTACAAACGAAAATATAAACGCTAAAAGAATTGTGGCGGATCACGTACGTTCGGCGACATTCATGATTGCCGATGGAGTTTTTCCTTCTAACACTCACCGTGGATATATATTGCGCAGGTTGCTACGACGTGCCGTTCGTTATGCGGATGTTCTTGGGATTAAAGCTGGTACACTGCACCAAGTGTCCGAGGTAATAATAGGAAAATATAAGGATATATATCCAGAACTTTCTGAAAATTCTGAAAAAATAAAAAAGGAAGTAGATGCAGAGGAAAGCAAGTTTAGAGAAACACTAGAAAATGGTATAAAAGAATTTGAAAAAGGAAAGGACGCTTTTGTGTTATTTACCACTTATGGTTTTCCATTGGAGCTTACCTTGGAACTCGCAAAAGAAAAAGGTATAGAAATTGATTTAGAGGATTTTAATAAAAAAATGACAGAGCATCAGAAGCTCTCACAGACTGCCTCTGCAGGAATGTTTAAGGGTGGTTTGGCAAATCACAACGACAAGACCATCAAGCTTCATACTGCGCACCATCTGCTTTTGGCGGCGCTTCAGGATATGTTCGGCAAAGATGTAAAGCAGAAGGGAAGTAATATAACTGAGGAAAGGTTGAGGATAGACTTCTCTTTTGACCGCAAAATTACCGATGAAGAAAAGAAAAAGTTAGAAGATATTGTAAATCAAAAGATAAAAGAAGCGCTACCGATGACTCGGGTAGAGATGTCTCGTGACGAAGCAGAACGCCTTGGTGCGCAGATGGAGTTTGGCGCTAAATACCCAGACATGGTGTCGGTGTATTACATTGGCGACTCGATTGAAAATGCTTTTTCAAAAGAATTCTGTGGTGGACCGCATGTCGAGAACACTAGCGAGTTAGCTAGTGTTCGAGATCCCGAAGCGGATGCGAGGGATCAAGGTCCTTTCAAAATAATAAAAGAAGAAGCCGTGGCTTCGGGCATTCGTCGCATAAAAGCAGTACTTTTATAATACTTTTGCATTTTTCTTTGTGATATAATTGCCACATGGGAGTTTTTTCTAAAGTAACAAAAAAGAGAGAAGAGCTTGCTATAGTTTTTGATATTAATTCATCTTCAGTTGGAGGTGCTCTTTTTTATATGCAAAGAGACGGTGTTCCAAAAATAATATACTCAACAAAAGAAGCAATCGAGCTTGAAGAAGAAATAAATATTGACAGATTCTTATTTTTAACAAACAAAGCTTTAAAAACTGTGGTAGGTAAAATCTGCATGAAAGGCCTGGGTGTGCCAACTCGGATTTTTTGTGTGGTGGACTCACCTTGGTATGCTTCACAAACCAGAATAATAAAATTATCAAAAAATACACCATTTGTTTTTACTGACAAGCTGGCGGACAGCTTAATTCAAAAAGAAATAAGCCTTTTTGAGGAGGAGCACAAAATAAAAGACACAAACAATCCAAATCGAGTGCGTCCAATCGAACTAAAGAACATGAAGACAATGCTCAATGGTTATGCTACTTCAAATCCTTATAACCAAAAAGCAACGGACCTCGAAATGACAATATTTATTTCAATGATCAAAGAAGACATTGCTCGTCAAATTGAGGAAACCATACATAGGCATTTTAAGGTAAGTGAGGTTAAATTCACATCATTTGTTATGGCCTCTTTTACTGTTGCTCGTGACATGTTTGTGAATCAAGAAAACTTTCTATTGATTAATATTGGGGGTGAGATTACTGATATTTCTATGATTAAAAAGGATATTTTGAGAGAGTCGATTTCGTTTCCAAAGGGGAGTAACTTTATTATAAGAGGAGTTGCAAAGGGACTCAACTGCTCCTTGTCGGAAGCGACCGCCTATGTTTCCTTGTTTAAAGACGGTCATATTGAAGAGTCTGTTTTTATGAAGCTAGATCCTATTGTCACAAAATTAAAGAATGAATGGTTGAAGGATTTTCAAGCTTCATTGAGTAATTTAACAAATGATATTTCTATTCCTGCGACAATCTTTATAACAGTCGAGCAAGAATTTGTTGATTTCTTTTCTAGGATTATCAAAACTGAACAATTCAACCAATATACTCTGACTGAGTCAAAATTCAGAGTTATTTTTCTTGGTATACAAGCTCTTCATGGAATTGCATTAGTCAATGAAAATGTAGAGAGAGATCCATTTCTTATAATCGAATCCATTTACATTAATAGATTTCTTGGTTAAAATTACATAAATGTCAAAAAAATTACTAGAAGATATGGTAAAGGTAAATAAAGTTGCAAATATTAATGTTGCAAAAGAACGAATTTCCCAAAAAGAAAGTGATGATTTTTTGACTAGGAAATACGAGGAAAAACTTGTCAAAGAACATGAAACAATCACCTTAAAAAAAGGGGCAAGAAGTGGCCCAAAATACACTTTGTGGTTTGTTGCACTTATTGCCATTGCCTTTATGGTTTTTTCTTTATCTTTTCTTTTCTCTAAGGCAAGCGTTGTGGTAACAGCAAAAAATGAGGAATTCACAATTAACAGTAATTTTGTTGCTACTAAGGATGCAAGTAATTCAGGCGGTGTGCCTTTTAATATAGTTGTTATTTCGGATGAGGAATCTAAAAATGTAAATATTGATGGAAAAAAGGAAGTATCTCAAAAAGCAAAAGGAAGCGTTATTATTTATAATAATTTTAGTACAAGCTCACAAAATCTTGCGATTGATACCAGGCTAGAAGGATCCAATGGTAAAATTTACAAAACAACAAAAGCGTTAGTTGTTCCTGGTAAAAAACCAGATGGTACACCTGGGTCAATTGAGGTTGATATTTATGCGTCTGTAGCAGGTAAAGAGTACAACAGTGGTCCTTTGGACTTTAAAATTTTTGGTTTTAAAGGCACTCCAAAATATGACAAAATTTATGCCAGATCAAAAGGTAACATCTCAGGAGGGGTAGTTGGTGGAGTAGGCATGATTTCAGAGTTAGATAAAAGCATGGCTCAAAGTGAGCTTCGAAAAACTCTTGAAGAGAAGCTTTTAAGTAAAGCTGCCGAGCAAGTTCCCGAGGGTTACATTTTGTATAAAGATGCGTATAATTTCAGCACGGAGGAAGTCCAGCCTGACCTCGTTTCTTCCGTAGCTGGCACTCAAACTGCCGTAACACTAAAAGGAACTTTTTCAGGAATTTTGTTTAAAGAAAGTGATTTAACTAAAAAAATTGCCGAGACCTTGCTAACTTATTATGATGACTCTCCAGTGTTTATTCCAGAGATAAAGAGCCTCAAGTTTTCTTTTGCTCAAAATCAAGACTTACTATTTGATACTGAAAAAATTAATTTTAATTTAAAAGGTGAGATGAAAATTATTTGGGGTGTTGATGGTCAAAAATTTGCCGAAAGCTTAGCTGGAAAGGATAAAAAAAATTTTTCGAGAATTCTATTAAATTACCCAAATATTAGCTCTGCGGAACTTGTCTTAAGACCTTTTTGGAATTCAGTTTTACCAAAAAACTCTAAGGACATAAATGTGATAATTAACTATTAACAATACTCATTAAAATTTGACGTCATTACCAAAATTTGTTAGAATAATTAAATTAAATGAGTGATTCTAAAAATAAAAAAATTATTACTGCACGTGGGGTAGTTACAGAAGCGTTACCCTCTACATTGTTTAGAGTTATCATTGAAAATGAATTAGATGACAAAGGAGAAGAGAAGGAAATTTTGGCATATTTGGGAGGTAAGATGAGAATGCACAGAATCAAGGTTTTAATAGGGGATAGTGTAGAAGTTGTACTTGACCCATACGGTGGCAAGGGTAGAATTATCAAAAGGTTGTAATTTTTTTTAAATAGTGTAATATGGATATTACTGTTTCAAATAGGTAGGATGATATTGAAAAATAAGGTTCTTTTCTTATTTTTTGTTTTTATCTTGTCATAAACGACAATGAAAATTAAAGCATCAGTAAAAAAAATATGTGCAAAATGTAAAATGGTAAAACGTAAAAGACATTTACTAGTTATTTGCGAGAACCCAAAACATAAGCAAAAACAATAATTATATGAGAATTCTTGGAATTACAATACCAAACGAAAAGCGACTAGAGATAGGACTCACCTCCATTTATGGAATTGGTATATCAACAGCTCAGAAAATATTAACAAGTGTTAATATTCCACACGGTAAAAAGGCTGCAGACTTGATCGAGGAGGAAGAGAATGAAATCCGTGCCATTGTGGAAAGTATGAAAATCGAAGGTAATCTAAAGAGAGAAATAAGCGCAAACATCAAACGATTAAAGGATATTAAAAGTCACAGAGGAGTGCGTCACATGAAAAGGTTGCCAGTGCGAGGTCAAAGGACAAAAACTAACTCAAGAACAGTTAGAGGCAATGTAAGACGTACTATGGCATCTGGAAAGAGAAAAGAAAGTAAAACATAATTTTTATATGGGAAAGACTAAAATAACAAAACAAGAAGATAGTGAGGCAAAAGTTGAGGGTGAGGTGAAGGTTGCCCCAACCAAAGCATCCAAAAAGAAGGTATCTTCCGGTATTTTGTGTATAGATGCTACTTTCAATAATACAAAAGTACTTTTTAGCGACAAACTTGGCAACGTGCTATTTTGGTCCTCATCTGGAAGTTTAGGTTTTAGGGGTGCAAAAAAGGGCACACCTTTTGCTTCTTCTAAGGTTGGTGACGTAGTTGGAAGTAAAGCAGAGGCAATTGGAGTAAAAGAAGCTGATGTTGTTATTAAAGGTGTTGGTTCAGGCAGAGAGCCAGCCATAAGAGCGTTCATGGCGCACGGTATAGATATTACATCAATTAAGGATGTTACCCCTGTACCACACAATGGACCAAAGGCAAAGAAACCACGAAGAGTTTAATATTTATAATTGTATAAAGTAAAATGATTAATAAGCCAAAATTCAAAATTTGTAAAAGATTAGGAGCAGGAGTTTATGACAAGTGTCAAACTTCAAAGTTTTCTTCGGCTGCTAATGCAAAAGGACAAAATTTTAAGCGCCCTAAAGCACTTTCCGAATATGGCAAACAGCTTATTGAGAAACAAAAAGTTCGTTTTTCATATGGTATTAGTGAAAAGCAACTTTCAAACTATGTTAAAAAAGCTTCACTCGTAAAAGGTGCAGGAACAGTAGATAAATTTTATGAAACTCTAGAATCTCGCCTAGACAATGCCGTATATCGAATGGGTCTTGCAAGTACCAGGCGTGCAGCAAGGCAGATGGTCTCACATGGACATTTTATAGTGAATAACCACAAAGTAACTGTACCTTCATATGATCTCAAAATAGGTGATTTGATAAAAGTAAGAGAAGGGTCAAAATCCTCAAAGCTATTTACTGAGCTAAACGAGAAGCTAAAGGACTATACAAATCCAAATTGGTTAACCTTTGATATAAATAAAATGGAAGGAAAAGTTTTGGCAAAACCAAAAAACACGGAAGCTTTTCTTGATTTGAATGTTGTTTTGGAATTTTACAGCCGTTAGTTTTTTATTTTATTTTTTAAGTTTTATTATTAAAATTAAAAGTAACTTTTTATAAAAATATGTCTCAATATAAAATAATTTTGCCCTCAAAACCTCGCGTTGTTTTGGAAGATAAAAACAAGGGAGTTTTCGAAATAGACGGGCTATATCCTGGATATGGACACACTCTAGGTAATAGTCTAAGAAGGATAATCCTTTCTTCAATACTCGGCGCAAGCGTTACTTCAATTAAGATTGACGGCGTATCTCATGAATTTCAAACAATCGAGGGCGTAAAAGAGGACGTCATTGTAATGATTCTTAACTTAAAGAAGGTTTGTTTTAAGATGGCGAGTGATGAACCACAAACTGTGAGCATTTCTATAAAAGGTCCAAAGGAAGTTACTGCTGCCGACATAAAAACAGGAGGACAGGTTGAAGTACTAAATCCTGAGTTATACATAGCTTCTGTTACAGGAAAGGTGAATTTAGATATTGAGCTTAAAATCGAAAAAGGTCTAGGTTTTGTTCCAAAGGAAGTTATTCAAAAAGATAAAGTTGATATCGGCACAATAGCAGTTGATGCTATCTTTACCCCAATTCGAAGAGTTTCTTATGAGGTAGAGAACATGCGTGTTGGCGATAAAACAAACCACAATCGTCTAAGAATCTCAATTGAAACAGACGGGACACTTACTCCTCGTGAGGCGTTATCTGAATCAATTGTTATTATGATCAACCAGCTTAAATCGATTGTTGATTTCAAAGAAATTGATGAGGATGTATCAGAGAAAAGTTCCAAGTCTAACGATGTTTCAAACGAAAAAGAAGCAGACAGTAAAAAGGGTGATGATTTCACGGATGTATTAAAAACACGCATAGATAGCCTTGATTTTTCAACACGCACATTAAATGCTTTAACTGCTGCAAATATCAGGACTCTTGGTGGTCTAGCTAGGAAGAAAAGAGAGGATTTGCTTGAGGTAGAAGGTATGGGTGAAAAAGGAATTTCTGAAATTAAAAAGACTTTAGCTAAATTTGATCTGACATTAAAAGAATAATAGGATAACATTTTATGCGACACCACAATGCCAACAGAAAATTTGGAAGAAGTAAAAACCTGAGAGACGCTCTTATGACTTCTTTGGCTTCAAATTTAATTATTAAAGAAAGGATCAAAACAACTGAAGCAAAGGCAAAAGAATTGCGTCCATTTATAGAGAAACTTGTTACTAGAGCAACAAAGAGCGACTTACACACTTCAAGGGTTTTGGTTTCCAAGCTTGCAGGGCGTAAAAAAGAGGCAAAAAAACTAGTAGACAAGATTGCACCAAAGTATGCGGATAAAAAAGGTGGTTATACTAGGATTTTAAAATTAGAGCCACGTAAATCTGATGGAGCTAAAATGGCCGTCATCGAGTTTGTATAGTTTGTAAATTTAGCTTAAATAACTTAGTATAGGAAACAATGAAAACATCAACAATAAAAATCGAAGAAAAGGTGATAGATGCAAGTGGCCGAACTCTTGGAAGGGTTGCGTCAGAGGTTGCTGGCTTTTTAATAGGTAAAAACAAGGTCTCTTTTGAGAGGCATATATACTCTGGTTCAGTTGTGAAAGTATTAAATGCAGGAAAAATAAATATTTCTAATCGTAAACTTGAAGAGTTGTTTCATACAAGATATTCAGGATACCCAGGAGGTTTAAGGATTTTGAAGGGTAGCCACACAGCAAAAACAAAAGGAATGAAAGAGCTAGTACGTCTTGCTACATATCAAATGCTTCCAGATAATAAAATCAGAAGGGAAATGATGAAAAATTTAAAAATTGAGGAGTAATAAATTATATGATAGATAAAAAAGTAAAAGAAAAAACAGCAGAGGTTGACGGAGACAAATATTTTGAAAGCACCGGAAGAAGGAAAACTTCGACTGCTCGTGTGCGAATTTGGGTTGCTTCAAAAAATACTTTTACTATAAATGGGAAAAGCTCAAAAGAATATTTTCAAACCGAGGAAGAAAGATTTTTAATACAGGATCCTATAATCAAAGGATTGGAGGGTGAACAAAAATGGAAAGTTGAGGCTATGGTCTCTGGTGGTGGAATTCATTCTCAAGCCGAGGCAGTACGACACGGAATAGCCCGTGCATTGGTGGTTTATGATAAGGAATTCAGATCAAATCTTAAAGACTTAGGATTTCTAAAAAGAGACTCAAGGGCAAAAGAACGTCGCAAATTCGGTTTAAAGAAGGCAAGAAAAGCCCCTCAGTGGAGCAAACGTTAGTTTGCGACATCCTGAGCTTATCGAAGGATGGTCTAGCTCAAAAAACCCCTTCCGAAAGAAGGGGTTTTTTGTTATAATGTTCGAATGAGTGATGAAAATAACAAAAATTCTGATGAAAACACAGAAGATACAATAAAAGATGTTGAGGAGGAGGTTGTTGAGTTTGAGTATAACGAAGATGGCCCCTCCTACGCCGAGGCTTCGGAGGGCGAAGGAAGAGAATTTGAAAAAGCTGTCAAAAAACTTAAGGCTGAATTAAAACAGGTAAAGAAAGAAAAAGAAGAGTACCTAACCGGCTGGCAGAAAGAGCGCGCGGACTTTTTGAATTATAAAAAAGGCGAGGATGAAAGGCGTACAATGTTGACTGGGTCTCTTCGAGAGAGGATTTTGTCCGAGTTTTTGATGGTGGTGGATAGCTTCAATATGGCCTTTGCCAACCGTGAAGCTTGGGAGAAGGTAGATGAGAATTGGCGCCGTGGAGTAGAATATATTTATGCCCAGCTAAACACCGTATTTGAAAACTACGGAGTAAAGGCCGTGGGGGTGGTGGGGGAACCTTTTGACCCGAATATTCATCAGCCAGTCGAAATGACCCAAACAGAAGACAAAAACAAGGACCACACCGTGTCACTAGTAATCCAAAAAGGCTACAAAATGGGTGAACGCATTATGCGCCCCGCCAGAGTGAATGTTTACGAATATAAAAATGGAAACTAAAAATCCCTTGTCCCGTACTAATTTTTTGATTAAGCAATGTAAAAAATAAAATAATAATTTGGTTAAAAAGTATTTAAAAAATGGAAAAGGAATATAAAAATTTGGTACTGGGATGCCAAAATTGTAAAAGTGATTTCACTATTGAACCCGAAGATTTTTCTTTTTATGAGAAGATAAAGGTTCCACCACCAACTTTTTGTCCAGAATGTCGGATGATTAGGCGTATGATATGGAGGAATGAACGATCTTTATATCGTCGCAAATGTTCTGCGACCGGCAAGTCAATAATATCAATGTATACAGAGGATGTGCCATTCCCAGTTTATGATAGGGATTATTGGTGGAGTGATGCTTGGGATTCACTAAGTTTTGGTAGAAACTATGATTTTTCTCGTCCATTTTTTGAGCAATTTCGAGAACTATATAATTCAGTGCCACAGGCTTCTTTTTTTGGTATTAATTTAGATGACTGTAATTATTGCAACTTTTTTTCCGATAGTAAAAGTTGTTATTCGTGTTTTGGAGGAGGACAAAATCAAAATCTTTTATACTGTGGTTCGCAGGTTTTCTCTAAGGACTCCGTTGACATAACCCTAGGTAACAAGAATGAATTATCTTACGATGATTTTGATTGTTTTGGTTCTTATGGATTGATTGGAAGTATACATAGTGAGAGTTGTGTCGACTCTGGATTTCTGTCTGATTGCCGCGGATTAAATAACTGTATTGGATGTGTAAACTTAACAAAAAAGTCTAACTATGTGTGGAATGAGCCGAAATCAAAGGATGAATACGAATCTATGAAAGCAGAAATTTTTAACGGTAGTTATAAAAGCTATCAAGATGCTAAATCTTTTTTCAAAGAACACAAACTAAAATATCCAGTCAAGTATGTTCATATAACAAATTCACCAGACTGCACAGGGGATAATATTAAAAATTCAAAGAATAGCAAGCACTGTTTCAATGCAACAGGTGTAGAAAATTGTAAGTACCTTACTTGGAGTGCTGGAACTACAAAGGATTCATATGATTGTGTTGGCGTCGGCATGGGGGCAGAGATGATCTATGAAGGAGTGTCTAATGTGTATGAACTTAACTCCGTTCTTTTTTCCATGCAATGTCAGCATGGCGGGGTAAATTTGCAGTACTGTGTCACTTGCTACGGGTCGTCTAATCTTTTTGGATGCATCGGCCTCCGTTCAAAGCAATACTGTATTTTTAATAAACAATATACAAAAGAAGAATACGAGAAACTTGTACCAAGAATAATACAGCAAATGAATGAAATACCATATGAGGATACAAGTGGCTTGAAATACAAGTATGGAGAGTTCTTTCCTGCAGAATTTTCACCTTTCGCCTACAATGAGACTATTGCTCAAGAGTATTATCCATTTGATAAGAAGTATGCGGAAAAAATGGGTTACAGGTGGAAAGACGTTCAAGACCGAGATTTAAATATTGATATAAAGAATGAGGAGATGCCTGACAATATTCATGATGTTGATTCTTCTTGGGTTGGTAAAGTTATCGAGTGTGCGCACAAAGGTACATGTAATGAACAATGCACCGAGGCGTTCAAAATTTTACCAGAGGAATTGCAGTTTTATATAAGGATGAATTTGCCATTACCGAGGTTGTGCCCTAATTGTCGGCATTACCAGAGACTTTCGAACAGAAACCCCCTTAGACTTTGGCACCGTGCATGCATGTGCGATAAGTCAGGTCATGCAAGCCATCAAGGCAAATGTGAAGTAGAATTTGAAACAAGCTACGCCCCCGAGCGCCCAGAAATAGTCTACTGTGAGCGTTGTTATCAAAATGAAGTTTATTAGTGAAAAGCTTGCCCCGTACGAAGCTCAGTTTTCGTTCGGGGTGTTATCAGCAGGAAGTGTATTAAGTTATACTAAATTATATGCAAAACGAAACAAGGAACTGCCAAAATTGTAAGCAAAATTTCACTATCGAACCTGAGGATTTTTCTTTCTATGAAAAAATAAAGGTTCCACCACCAACTTGGTGTCCGGAATGTCGACAACAACGCCGGTACGCATGGCGTAATGAGCGTACTCTGTACCGCCGGAATTGTGAATTATGTAAAAAATCAATGGTTACAATTTATCACCCTGATTCAGATTTCAAGGTTTATTGTTCAACCTGTTGGTGGGGGGACGCTTGGAGCGCGCAGGACTTCGGGCTGGATGTAGATTTTACAAAACCATTTTTTGAACAATTTAAGGATTTACAAAAAAATGTTCCCAGAATTGGTTTATTGGCAAAAAACTCAGTAAATTCTGAATATACTAATCATTCTGCGGATAACAAAAATTGCTATCTTTGTTTTGATGTTTTTGGTGCTGAAAATTCTCTATATTCAAGCAACTGCTGGGATGGTATGAAGGACTCTTGTGACTGCAATATGATCACCGACAAAGGTCAGTTCCTTTACGAATGTGTTGCATGTGATCGGAGCTATAATTGTCAGTTTTGTCTTTTGACTCACGATACCATGGATTCAATGTATTGTTTTGATTGCCGGAACTGTTCGGACTGCTTTATGTGTTTTAATTTACGTAATAAAAAATATTGTATTTTCAACAAGCAATATACAAAGGAAGAGTATCAGCAAGAAATTGCAAAATTGGATTTAAGTTCGTATACAACGCGTACTGAGCTTTATGAAAAATGGCTGACGCTCTTAAAAGGTGAAGCAGTGCATAGATTTGCGCAAATTGAAAAGTCTATAAATGTTTCAGGGGATGTAATAGTCAATTCAAAAAACTGTAAAAATGTTTTTGATACATTTGAATCAGAAAATATTAAATATTCAACAATAGTATTGGCCAATGATGGAATGGATTTATATAGCGTTGGACTGGACGGCTGTGAGTTAGTCTATGAGTCACATGCATTAGTAGGTGCATCGAATGTTAAATTTACTAATTTATCATACAGTAATAGCTTTGTAGAGTATTGTGATTTAGTTTATAATTCTTCTAATTTATTTGGATGTATTGGCCTTAAGAAATCAAATTATTGCATTTTGAATAAGCAGTATACAAAAGAGGAATATGAAATACAGAAGGATAAACTGATAAAACATATGCAAGAGACTGGCGAATATGGCGAATTTTTCCCAGCAAATCTTTCACCTTTTGGTTACAATGAAACTCATGGGCAAATATTCATGCCAGTTACTAAGGCAGAGGCTCTTGGGCATGGTTACAATTGGCAGGATGATATACAGATGACCAAAGGAAAGGAAACGATATTACCAAAGGACTTGCCCGAGAGAGTCCAAGACACAGGTGATTCAATCACGAGGGAAGTTTTAGCCTGTATTATTTGCGCTAGAAATTATAATATTGTGCCGAATGAACTTGCCTTTTATAAAACTCATAATCTGCCTTTGCCTAGTCAATGTCCCGGTTGTCGATATGAAAGGAGAATAAAACTTTGTCCAATGCGCAAGCTTTGGCACCGGACATGCATGTGCGACAAGGCAGGACATAATAACCACGCAGGGAAGTGTAGTGTAGAATTCGAAACCAGCTATGCCCCAGATCGACCTGAGAAAGTTTACTGTGAGCGTTGTTATCAAAATGAAGTTTATTAGTGAAAAGCTTGCCCCGTACGAAGCTCAGTTTTCGTTCGGGGTGTTATCAGCAGGAGGTTTATTAGCCTGCGGTTATGGGGTTAGCTTTATTTTGATTTGGGTATATAAAAATCCTTAGAAAGTTTTTTTCTAAATTCTTCGGCCTTTTCCGTGTTCTTGGATACCTTCATCCGTATCGGGTGCTTCTTTGATATAAGGCTTTGGAACTTTTTGGCATTTTCGTCGGTTATTTTATCATTTTCTTTGTAGAACTTTTCGATGTCAGATGCTAGTTTTTTATCTATAAAAATTTCCAAAATAAAATCCCCAAAAACGTTTAGATAATAATTAGGTTTAAAGCCTAATTTATTATTAGTACTAATAGACACATATTTATTCGCCCACTTTTTTTTAAATTCCATATCGATGGGTGAGGTGTAAAGTGTGGTAAAGAAGCAATATTTTTTATTCGATTGAAATCCTTCAAAAATATCTTTTTCCACCTCTGCTCTACCGATGATAAACCAGTTGTGTGGGTTCCAGATGAAGGACGTCGAGTCCTTAGGAATATGTTCTATGAGGACGTTCACTAGGTGTGCCCAGTATTTATCACACACTAGAATACTAGGGAAGTGGTAGGAGATAGATTCTTTGTCCTTCAAGCCAAATATTGCATCACCCGTGCCGGCTGGGCTTTTTATTATTTTATCCATTTTGTTTAGCCACATGTTGCTCAGGAAGTATTTACTTCCTACTTTGCCTATTACCTCGTTTCCGAGAAGGCTCCTCAATGCAAGGTATACGGCTTGTTTTGTTGTGTTTGGTCTATGTGTTTCAATTAATTGGACCAATGATGGGCCACTTACATATGGATGTCTCGCGACCTCCTCTATAACTAAGTCCTTTATATTCTGTTCATCTGTTCCTAACATACCCTGTATTATAGTAAATTTTTTCTTTACTTTCAAGTATTAAAAGAAGCAAGTTTTGACCACACATTTAATATATTGTAAATATAGGTACATGAAAACATTAAAAAATAATGAATTTGTAATTCAAGAAGTTGAAGGTTTTAAGGTGGTTCGCGATGACCTATATGAAGGTGGCACCAAGAAACGAGCGTTAGAGATATACATGCAGAGTGTTAAAGAGGATGAGTTAGTTTATGGTTGTGATTACAGAGGGTGTGCTTCTTACGCCATTGCGCTTGTTGCTAGAGATTTTGGGAAAAAAGTAAAAATATTTTTTATGGGTCCTAAACAGGAAACCGCGATATTTAAAAAAGTTACTGCTTTCCCGAACGTCTCGTATGAAATCAAAGAAAATGTGATCGATTTGAAAGACATGGCAAAATTTTCTAAAGAATATGCTCAAAAAAATAATGCTAAATTTCTGCCACTCGGTCTTGATTTTATAGAGTTTCAAGATGCGCTTACGGAGGTGGTCAAATCTGCTCATTTGGGTGGTCCGGAGATATGGGTGCTTGGAGGTACTGGTAATTTAGCTCGTGCAATACAAAAAGCATACCCCGAAATTCCCGTTAATGTCGTAAATTTAAAGTCTGTGTATGGTGACTTTGGAAATGCTGCTCAAACTTTTGACCCCCCGGAGAGTTTTCACGAAGACGCCCAGATTCCACCCCCATACCCATCTGTGCCGAACTATGATGCAAAGGTCTGGCGTTTTGTGAAAGAGCACGGTCGCCCAGGTGCATATGTTTGGAATGTGTATGCATAGCCCTCAAATGTATGTAGTAAGTAACTACTATGTTAGAATATAAATTATATGAGTATCACCAATCAAGAGGTCGCTTGTTGTCAAAACTGCAAAAAAGATTTTATTATCGAACCCGAGGATTTTTCTTTTTACGAAAAAATAAAGGTTCCGCCGCCGACTTTTTGTCCATTGTGCAGGTACAAGCGCAGAATAATTTGGCGTAATGTCCACAATCTTTTTCGTGGTAAGGATGCAATAACAGGCAAAGAAATTTTTACAGGGATTCCGCCAGAGGCAGGACTTATTTTGTACGAACAGTCGTATTGGAATAGTGATAACTGGGATTCGCTTTCGTATGGAGTAGAATATGACTTCTCAGTACCGTTTTTTACTCAATTCTATCAACTTTTTCACACCGTACCTTATCCTGCAAAGTCTATGCAAAGGTGTGTAAATTCTGACTATTCCAACATGTGTGACGACATGAAAAATACCTATCTTTGCTTCAACGCTACTTTTATGGAGGATTGTGCGTATTGTTGCAATGGTAGTGTTTTAAAAAAATCTTTTGATATGACCAGTTGCTATAACGACGAACTTTGTTACGAAAATGTTAGAGTAGACAAAAGCTATAATACTATTGGTTCAGTTATGTCTGAAAGTTGTGTCGATGTTTGGTTTTTAAAAAATTGTGTTGGCTGTACAAATTGTTTTGGATGCGTAAATCTTCGTAATTCCTCATACAAGATATTTAACGAACAATATTCTAAAGAAGATTATTTTGAAAAATTAAAATCAATGAATTTAGATACTTGGGACGGCTTTTCCAAAGGCCAAGATGAAGCTGAAGTTTTTTGGAAAAAGTTTCCTGTCAAAAATATGCTAGGATTTAGAAATCACGATGTGTTGGGAGAGGATATAAAAGATAGTAAGAACGTAAAGTATAGTTATATTGTTCAACAAGGAGAAAATCTGAAATACGTACAAGATGTTCCATTTGGAGGAGCTAGCAATTCGTATGATTATACATGTTGGGGGGTTAGCGCTTCGCAGTTGTACGAATGTATGATTTGTGGTGAGCAGGTAGACAACCTGAAATTTTGTTTTGAATGTTGGCCGAGTTGTCAGCGTTTGGAATACTGTATTAACATGCGACGTTCGCAAGATTGTTTCGCATGTGTTGGAATGAAGGATAAAAAGTATTGCATTTTCAATAAACAATATACCAAATAGGCTTACTTTGAAATGATTTCAAAGATTAAAAATCATATGATTGAAATGCCATTTACTGATAAAAGGGGTAATGTTTATAGGTATGGTGAATTTTTCCCGGTGGAATTTTCACCTTTTGCTTATAACGAAACACTTATCCATGATCAACTTCCGTCGAACAAAGAAAGTGTAGAATTAGAAGGTTTTGTTTGGCGAGACCCAAACAGAAAGGTATACGAAACAACCATAGAAGCATCACAGTTGCGTCAATCTATAAAGGATACCAGTGATGAAATAACAAAAGAGATTATTGCATGTATGAGTTGTAAAAAAGCTTACAGAGTTCACCCAAATGAATTTCTGTTCCTTAAAGGTCAAAGTTTACCCATACCTAGATTTTGTATTGATTGCAGATTCATGAGACGACAAAAGTATATGGTTCCACCAATTTTAAAACATTCACAGTGTATGTGTGCAGGAAATACATCAATAGGTTTAGTTTATAAAAATACACAATTACACCCACTGCATGGTAATGACGAGTGTCCAAATACTTTTGATACAGCTTATAATACAAATAGCGATATAATATATTGCGAAAAATGCTATCAACAGGAAGTGTATTAAAACACTCCAACATTCTGCAGAATACCAGAATGTTTTAGATACCGTGTACTGCACGATAGGTGGCTATGATGCCGGCGGTTTCACCACGGAGTGTCAGTGGCCCGAGTGAAGCAACAGTGTAGCCAGAATTTTTTGCATCGCTTACTTCTTTATCGCTAAAACCACCTTCAGGGCCGATGAAAATACTCACTAAGGCGGAGGAATTGCCTCCGCTCTT
>CAYZOL010000004.1:21269-26378 GCA_964480325.1 uncultured Candidatus Saccharibacteria bacterium
ACGCTCCAGATAGGCCAGAGATAGTGTATTGCGAAAAGTGTTATCAGCAGGAAGTTTATTAGCCCCGTCGCTCGCGAGAGGCGGGGCTAAATACCGTGCACTGCGCGATATGTAGCTATGATGCCGGCGGTTTCGCCACGGAGTACTAGATTGCCCAGGGAGGCTACGGTGTAGCCTGTGTTTGTAGCTAGGTCAATTTCTTTGTCTGTAAATCCGCCTTCAGGGCCGATGAAAATACTTACCAGGGGAGAGGAATTGCCTCCGCTCTTAGTTGGCTTGTAATTTTCTCCACCTATGTGAAAGATTATTTTTTCATTAGAACTATTCGCGCGAATTAGAGCATCATTAAAATTTATAATAGGGGACAGCGCAGGTACAATGCTCTGCCCGCATTGTTCAGATGCTTCTTTAATTATTTTTTCAAGTCTCTCTGTATTTAGACCAGTTTTAATTGTTCGTTCAGTAATAACTGGAATTATCTCTGTCACTCCGCATTCGACTGCTTTCTGTACTGCAAGCTCAAAGTTTTCTTTTTTAAGGATCGCCAGGTAGAGCGTCACCTTACGCTTGGTGCTTTCCGCTTCTAGCACTTCGAGCACCTCGCATTCAATCTGACCCTTTTCTATTTTAGTTATTTTTACACTGGCTACCTTGCCCTTACCATCCCCAAGCTCGATAACCTCACCCTCGTCCATCTTCAGGACATTACGTATTTGTTTTACGGTCTCCTCGTGGCTAATCCCTATATTTTTGTTAGAAAAATCATAGTTTCCTATGAATCTGTGTAATCGCATACCAGAGTATGATACACTTTATTATATAAACTTCAAATAGGTAAAGGAGGTTTAAAAAATTACAAATATGATTAAATATTTTACGAATTGGATAAAAATTAAAGAGTTGTTGCACAATAGTGGACATAAGCCACCATACTTCAAAGAGCGCGAGATCTGGTGGTGCTCAATCGGGGAAAATGTAGGCACAGAAATTAATGGTAAAAGTAACTATTTTAGGAGACCAATTTTAATAGTAAAAAAACTAGATAGGTATTCTTTCTTAGCGGTGCCTTTAACCACAAACGATAAAAAGGGTACGTGGTATGTTCAAATAACGCATAACAACAACAAAAGCACTGTAGTTGTTAGTCAGATTAGGCACTTTGATTATCGTAGACTAGATAAAAAAATGGTCACATTAGATGAAGCAGACTTTGATAAGGTTTTACATGCCTTGATTGACTTTATAGGAAAAAAATAAATCCCCGCCGAAGCGGAGGACGTGGCAACTGCCAAATATACCCATATTGTAACAAACACAAATTTTATGTCAAATACAAAGCCAGAAAATCAAATATGCCACCCCGAACGAAAGCAAAGCTTCATACGGGGCAAGAAATTGTAAAAGTATAGTATGGAACATAAGGAACAAAAAGTGATGTGTCAGAATTGTAGGGCTTCGTTCATTATCGAACCTGAGGATTTTTCGTTTTATGAAAAGATAAAGGTTCCACCACCGACCTTTTGTCCGGAGTGTCGAAGGCAAAGGAGGCTAACTTGGCGTAATGATTTTGTGTTTTACAATCGCGAGTGTGATCTCTGTAAGAGAAAAATTATTTCAATATATTCTCCAGACAATCCGCAGGTAATCTACTGCAATACTTGCTGGTGGAGTGACAAATGGGATCCAAAGTACTATGCTCAAGATTTTGATTTTTCCAAGCCCTTCTTTGAGCAATTTGCTGAGTTTAGAAAAAGGGTACCTGCCTTAGCACTAGTGAATGACAATGGTTCAGGCAGTGTAAATTCCGAATACATGCAGAATGTACAGTACAGCAAAAACTGCTACATGGCTATGGTTGCATGGAAGATCGAAAATTGTATGTATTTTTCTTATGGAGCTCATGCTAAAGACGCAGTTGACTCCATGGGCATATTTGATGTGTGTGAAGGCATCTACGAAGCCCTTTATAGTCAAAAGTGCTATGGGTGCAGATATGTATATAACAGCGACGCCTTGGTGGACTGCGCCTTTTGTTATGATTGCTCTGGGTGTTCGAACTGCTTCCAGTGCACTGGGCTGCGTAATCAAAAGTACTGCATAAAGAACAAGCAGTACACAAAAGAAGAGTATGAGAAAATAGTTGCTGGTTATAATCTACACACATTTTCCGGTAATGAAAAAGCCTTGAATGAATTTGAGGAGTTCTCCCTCATGCAGCCGAAAAAGTATGCGAACCTCACCAGTTGTGTGAACTGTATAGGTACTAACTTGACTAATGGAAAAAATGCAAAGCACGTCTTTCATGTGGCGAAGCCTGAGAACTCCAAGTATATGGAGAATGGGGACACAGAAAAAGACAGTTATGATTTGTGTGTGGGTGGGGAGCTTTCAGAGTGTTACGAGGGGCTGACTCCTGACCATTCGAATCGCGCGCTTTTCACTAGTTATGTATGGAAAAGTATGGACATACTTTATTCTGATTTCTGTATGTCTTCAAAGAATTGTTTCGGGTGCGTAGGCCTGCGCTTCGGTGAGAATTGTATTTTTAATAAGCAATTTTCCAAAGAAGAATACCTGACGCAAAAGGAAAAGATTGTAGAACACATGAAGAGTACGGGGGAATATGGTGAATTCTTCCCTATGAAGTATTCACCCTTTGCATATAATGAAACAATGGCACAGATTTCATCCCCTCTTTCTAAAGAAGAAGCTTCAGGGCAGGGGCTAAGGTGGCAGGACAATATCCAGCAGACCCAAGGTAAAACAACCCTCACTGAGGTGTCTGATAGTATCCTCGACGTCACAGATACGATTTTGCATGAAATATTGGAGTGCACCTCTTGTAGTAGGAATTTTAAAATAGTACCTGATGAGCTGACTTTCTATAGAAGGTGGCAAATACCCATTCCTCGTAAATGTTTCTTTTGTCGGCTTAAAAGGCGTTTTGAGCTACGCGGACCCTCCAAGCTATGGCATAGGCAATGCATGTGCGACAAGGCAGGTCATGCGAACCATGCAGGCAAGTGTGAGGTTGAATTTGAAACCAGCTACGCTCCCGAGCGGCCGGAAATTGTTTACTGTGAGAAATGCTATCAGCAAGAGGTGTATTAAAACATTCTTGTATTCTGCAGAATGTTGGAATGTTTATTTCTTTATCGCTTCGAAAAAGGCGAGGGAGGTTTCTGGGTCGAGTTTGTCCGTGACTATTATCATGAGCTCGGTGGTAAGACCCAAATCTTTTTTGATATTCATGAAAAGGTGCTCGTAGGGGAGTGGGGAAATCCAGACTGTATTTTTCACGCAAGTGAAGTTCGCTTTCTTAAGTAGGTAGCGTAGAGATTCTCGCTCATTTTTTCTGCTTTCATCTAGATCTAGAATTATTATCCGCCAGTTGCCATCCCACGCTTGGGAGACTAGGGCATCACCACCCTCGAGCTTTAGGCTGTTTAGCTTGGCTTTACCCTTTTTGGTGATTTTAGCAAAGCTTTGGCTAGCGGAATTGTAGAGTTCCGCATAGCCAGCATCCACAAGGTTCTTGATTGACCTAGTTAGTGCATAACTGGTCTTTTGGTCTTTGTTTTCTCTTAAAACCTCAACCGGCACAGCCGGTTTTTCACCCAGTGATTTCAATATTTTCTTTGAATAATCTTGTTTCTGCATAGGTTTATACTTGACCCTGTAGTGAATTTTGGCAAAGCCCTTCAGGGCGTGTTTTACACATTGCCAAAATCTACTACGGGGTTGACATAAATATATACTATCATATATACTACTTTTGACAAGTATTTCGCGGTCGCGAAAAGCTTGCAAAAGTATAGTTTTTTCACAAAATTAAGTCCTCTCGAAAAGCACACATAATTTTCTGCTGAAAATTTGCTTTGCTCGGCCCGCCGGCCTGCGCAAGGCTTTTCTCAAGGACTAATTTTGTTACAAAGTTACAAGACCCGATAGTCGGAATCGGGATTAAAATTTAAATAAAATTATGAGTAAAGTAATAGGTATAGATTTGGGTACTACAAACTCGGCAGTTGCTATTATCGAAGGTGGCAATCCGAAAATTATTGAAAACGTGGAGGGTAACAGAACCACTCCATCTGTCGTGGCGACAGCAAAAAATGGTGACCGTATTGTGGGCCTCCTTGCCAAGCGTCAGGCAGTGACCAATCCAGAGAACACTATCGCCGAAATAAAGCGCTACATGGGCCACATGTTTTCTGATCCAGAAGTGCAGAAAGATTTAGGTACTGCGTCATTTAAGATAGAAGCTGGCGAGGACGGTGGGGTGAAAGTTAAAATGATGGACAAGTTCTATCGCCCAGAGGAAGTTTCAGCTATGATCCTGCAAAAGATAAAGGCAGATGTAGAAGCAAAGCTCGGAGAGAAAATTACTGAAGCAGTCATAACTGTGCCAGCGTACTTTAACGACGCACAGAGAAAGGCAACAAAGGATGCCGGAGCAATTGCCGGGCTTGATGTGAAAAGAATCATCAACGAGCCAACTGCGGCGGCTTTGGCCTACGGATTCGACAAAAAGAAAAATGAGAAGATCGTGGTGTACGACTTCGGAGGTGGAACATTTGACGTTTCTGTCCTTGAAATCGGAGATGATGTTATCGAGGTAACGTCTACCGATGGCGACAGCCACATGGGTGGAGGCGACATTGATAGAAAGGTAGTGGCTTGGATTGCTGAAGAGTATAAAAAAGAATCAGGTATAGATGTGACAAAGGATGCCCTCGCCCTTCAGAGACTAAAAGAAGCAGCCGAGAAAGCCAAACATGAGCTTTCAACCACCATGGAAACTGAAATAAATATTCCATTCATTACCTCAGATGCTTCAGGGCCAAAGCACTTACTACTTAAAATGTCTCGAGCCACACTTGAGTCATTGGCGAAAGATTTAGTTGACCGCTCTATCGAAATCACAAAAAGAGCACTCGAAGCCTCACCATTTAAGATGAATGAAATAAATGAAATCATCATGGTGGGTGGCCAGACCAGAATGCCAGCGATTGTGGATGCGGTGAAGAACCTCTTCGGTAAAGCTCCAAACATGTCCATCAACCCTGATGAAGTCGTAGCACTCGGTGCTGCGGTACAGGCTGGAGT
>CAYZOL010000005.1:0-10607 GCA_964480325.1 uncultured Candidatus Saccharibacteria bacterium
TTTTCCTTTATTTCATTTATGAGTTCCAGTTTATATGGGTTATCAGCTAGGTGTTTCTTTGCTTCTTCAAAAGTTTTTTCCTCATGAGTAAACTCAGTCCATCCTTTCAAATTCTCCCACATTCTCTTTTCAATTTTTTCTAGGTCTTTATCGTTGATTGGGGTAGAAAAGTCGAAGTCATAATAAAATCCATCATCTATCGCCGGACCAATGGTGGTTTTGGTGCCAGGGTAAATATCCAATACTGCTGAAGCCAATAAATGTGCTAACGAGTGCCTGTAATGATTTAGTTTATCTTTATCCATGTTTTTTGTGCCTGAATATAATTTTTCTTAGGTACGGGAATTTTCCTGTTAGAAAATTCCCTGAAGTGCTCGCGCCGTCGCGCTCGCAACCCCTTCGAAAAACTATATTCAGGAATTAGTAAGTACTTATAATAAAAATCGCCCCGACAAAAAATGATAAATCATTTCCTGTCGGGGCGAGTCTTGTTCGCGGTTCCACCCAACTTTTCCACCTCTTCGGCGGACTTGTTACGATTATGTGTAGATTAGCCTTTTCGGTCCACCGATGAGGTGGTCTGTGGTTGGTAGCCACAACAATCTCTACAGGCTTAATAATAGCACTCATAAAATAATTTGCAATTTTTGCCCAATCTGCTAAGATGGCAAGTATGGTTATTCGAATGAGGCACACAAAATCACATACCGCTAACAGGCGCTCCCATCATGCTCTAAAAAGCACTAGTTTTGTTAAATGTTCTAATTGTAAGGCACTAAAGAAGATGCATATTGTTTGTGCAGCTTGTGGCTTTTACAAGGGTAAAAAGGTTTTGGATTTAGTCAAAAAAGCTGAAAAGAAATTAAAGAAAACTAAGGCAAAGACAGCTGAGGCAAAATAGTTTTTTAAAAACGTCACACCGCCCAACAGTTACGAAAGCAAAGATAAATACATGCATTGTATTTAATCACTTCATTAATTTATGGCAAACAGGCACCTTTCAAGATCAATAGTTCTCCAGACTCTCTTCGAGTGGGATTTTATGTCTGGTAGAAATGAACACGCTTCCTTTTCAAAGGAAGACGTAGAAAAAGCGCTTGAAAGAAACTTGAAGGAATTTGGCCCAGGGCTTGAAGATGATGATTTTGTACTGGCGCTTACTAGGGAGGTACTAAAAAAACAAAAGGTAGTAGATGAAATTATTGAAAAGGCTGCACCAGACTGGCCACTAGCAAAAATCTCGGTAGTGGACAGAAATATTTTAAGAATCGGACTAACCGAACTTCTTTTTGGCGATCGAAAACAAGTACCACCAAAAGTAGCTATCAATGAGGCTATCGAACTAGCCAAGACTTTTGGCGGGGAAAATTCAGGTAAATTTGTCAACGGAGTGCTTGGTGCTGTGTATAAAGAAATAGGTGAACCAGGCAAGGAAGAGACAAGCAAAAATAAACGTGTGGAAGAAGTGTTGGACTTGTCTAAACTTCCAGTGGAAAATCTGGGAGGCGCACTCATATATGCCCTTAAGGATGGCCAAGTGTATTTTGCCCTAGTGCATGACGTATTCGGGTATTGGACATTGTCCAAAGGCCGAGTAGAGGAAGGTGAGGATGTAAAGGAAGGTACCATTCGTGAAATAAAAGAAGAAATAGGCCTAGATATAACTTTGAAGGAAAAATTAGGCAACAATGAATACGTAGCTACTCATCCCGAGAAAGGAAAGACTCTAAAGAAAGTTACTTACTTTTTGGCCCATTGTGATTATAAGGAGCTTATGCTAGAAAAGTCTGGAGGGTTAGATGATGCAAGGTGGTTTACCTTAAAGGAGATTCCTGAGCTACGTATCTATAACGACATCATTCCACTTATTACAAAGGCCGTAGATATTATTTCAAAAATTAAGTAAAAATAAAATGATAAACTTTGAGGATTTTGAACAAAAAACAAAAATAAAATTTAAAGACAAAGGTTTGCTCAAGCAAGCTTTTATTCACCGTTCTTTCATAAATGAAAATCCAGGCTCAGTACTCTTTCATAATGAGCGTTTGGAATTTTTGGGGGATGCGGTACTTGAGCTTGTGGTTACAGATTTTCTTTACAGGAAATATCGCAATTATACTGAGGGTGAACTTACTGCACTTCGTAGCGCATTAGTCAACGCTGTTATCATTTCAGAGGTAGCCTCAAAGATAGGCATGAATGATTTTTTACTTTTGTCAAAAGGTGAAATGAAGGATACTGGCAAGGCAAGGCAGTACATACTAGCTAATACTTACGAAGCGTATATAGGGGCTTTGTACTTGGACCAAGGTTATGACATGGCTGACAAATTTGTAAAAGACACACTTTTACCACATACAGATGAAATCGTAGCAAAGAAGCTTTGGCGTGATGCAAAGAGTCTTGTGCAGGAAAAGGCACAAGAGCATGTGTCTGTAACTCCTAACTACAAAGTGCTTTCGGAGTCAGGCCCAGACCATGACAAGCATTTTACTGTGGGGATTTGCTTTGGCGCTGAGTTGATTGCTGAAGGTAAAGGCAAATCCAAACAAGAAGCCGAACAAAAAGCAGCAGAAGCCGCACTTAAAATAAATAATTGGTTTGACTAAATCATTATGATGAGACTACAGCATTTAGAACTAAATGGCTTTAAATCTTTTTCTAAAAAAACAAACTTAGAATTCAACCATCCAGTTACATGTATTGTGGGGCCAAATGGCTCTGGTAAGTCAAACGTAGTGGAGGCGTTTAGATTTGTCTTGGGAGAACAATCCATGAAGTCTATGCGTGGGCGCGGTGGTGCTGACCTAATATTTAAGGGTTCAAAAAGCTTGCCTAAAGGCACTAGAGCAAGCGCTACAATTTATTTTAATAACCAAGACAAAGTATTCAAACTATCAAACAGCGACGGGGAGGAGGTGGATTTGAATTTTGATACTATTACTATCTCACGTGAAGTTTACCCTGATGGGTTGAATAAATATATATTAAATGGCACGGAAGTTAGGCTAAAAGACATAAACAACCTTTTAGCATCAGTTAATATTGGATCCTCACATCATCATATTATTTCACAAGGGGAGGCAGATAGGATTTTGAACGCATCCTCAAAAGACAGACGTGAAATGATCGAGGACGCTCTTGGGCTTAAGATTTATCAATACAAAATAAAAGACGGTGAACGTAAGCTAGAAAGAACCAGAGAGAACATGAAAGAGGTGTCCATGCTCCGCAGGGAAAATGCTCCGCATATCAACTTTTTGAGGCGACAAGTTGAAAAGTTTGAAAAAGCCAAAGAAATGAAGGTGGAGCTCTCTACTTTTTATAAGGAATATTTATATAAAGAAAATGTATATTTAGAGAAAGAGAAGGCAAACCTAAACGCCGAAAAAAACAAATTACTAAGTGAGCTAAATGAAATAAACGAAATAATAAACAGGCAGGAAAGTACTGGCGAACAAAAAGAAAACATAAAGCTTAAAGAGTTAAAAGAAGCGGAGGGTAAACTACTCGATATCCAGAGGCTCAAAGGTGAACTCGAGAGAAAGATGGGCCGTATAGAGGGCATGATTGAGGCACAGGAGTACAGGCAAGAAAGCGCTCCGGTAGCTTTGGTTTTTTCTGAAGAAGAGGTTACAGGGATTATTTCTGAAGTGAATAGCTCGATTGATGAGGCATTAGGCAAAGAAGATGTGGGTGAGATAAAAAATATCTTAAACTCTATCAAAAGTATTTTAAATAAATTAAATAAAAAAAGTGAAAATGATAACTCGTTTGAGTTAGAAAAAATAAATAAAATAGAGGAGCTCAAAAATACCCAAAGGGAAGTGGAGTCTGAAATTGCAAAAATCGAAGATGAATCCAGAAAGCTAGCAGAAACAGTCCGATCAATAAAAGAAGATATAAACAAAGATGTGGAAGAGTCACGTGCCGAAGAGCGCGAGAAGTACACCTTGAAGGTAAAACAACAAGAGCTTTCATCGCACCTATCAATAAACAAAGTACGGGAAGAGAACTTAACCAGAGAAGTTGAGTCATTCCAAAACGAACTAAAGGAAGGTAGCGTGCTTTTAGGGCATGATGTTTTTTCATTCCAAAGACTCTCGGAGGAGGAAGAGGCCGAGTTAAAAGCGATGGTTATTGATAAGCTCGAACAAGAAGAACTAAAGAGAAAGATCGAAAGAATAAAAATAAAGCTTGAGGATATAGGCGTAGGAGACTCAAGGGAAGTGCTAAAGGAGTACAACGACGCGCAAGAGCGTGACCAGTTCCTATCAAAAGAAATGGATGACTTGACCAGTAGTATGGAGTCATTAAGTGTGCTTATAGCTGATTTGAAAGAAAAGATTGACCTAGAATTTAAAGAAGGAATCAAAAAAATAAATGTAGAATTTGGCCAATTTTTTGCACTTATGTTCGGCGGAGGAACTGGGGCACTCAATGTGGTGGTGTCCAATAAGTCTACCCGCGGTAGGCCAAAAGAGGTTGAAGATGAGGAGGTGGAAATAGAAGAAGAGATTGAGTTTGAGCAAGGGATAGAAATAAATGTGTCTCTTCCGCACAAGAAGGTAAAAGAGCTTCAGTCCCTCTCTGGTGGGGAGCGCTCACTTACATCTATTGCGCTACTTTTTGCAATGTCGCAAGTAAACCCACCTCCATTTTTGATCCTAGACGAAACCGACGCAGCGTTAGATGAAGCAAACTCCAGAAAATACGGTGACATGCTAGAAAAGCTTTCCAAACATTCACAACTCATAGTAGTAACCCACAATAGGGAGACTATGTCTCGCGCAGGAGTCCTCTATGGTGTAACCATTGGTTCTGACGGCGCCTCTAAACTCCTCTCCGTCAAATTCGACGAAGCAACCGCGATAGCAAAATAATTTTTGAGATTTTTGCGAAATTTTGTGGTATAATGTATTTATGAAACTTAGACAATCCTTGTTTTGGGATACTGACCCTAAAAAAATAGATCTTAAAAAAAATGCTCGGTATATCATAGAGCGGGTGCTTGAATTTGGACATGATGATGAAATTCGTTGGATGTGGAAAACGTACAAAAAGCCTTTGTTAAGCGATGTTGTAAAAAAATCAAGATCACTGAGAGCTGACACGAGAAATCTATGGACATCAATCCTAAAAATTTAAAAAGAGGCTTTGTTTCTTGGCATTATGAAACTTTACCAAGAGCTACAAAGAATGCCCTAGACTTTTTTTCGAACGAAAAGTGGTTAGAAGAGTCAAGCTGGTATTTGGCTGGAGGAACTGCTTTAGCCCTACAATGTGGCAATCGTGTTTCGTTAGATTTAGATTTTTTCACAAGAGATTCTAATTTTGAAACTAATGAACTTTTAAATATCTTACCTAGGCCACCTGTATGGAACACAACATTAGAAAGAAAAAATACTTTATATGGCGAATACAAAAGGGCAAAAGTGAGTTTCATAGCTTATCCATTTTTTATACCAGAATATAGCCCAATTTTCCATGGCTCAATAAAAGTTTTAGATAAAAGAGATGTGGCTATTATGAAAATAATTGCTATCTCTCAAAGAGGAAAAAAGAGGGATTTTTTCGACTTGTATTGGTGTGTAAAAAATATTGATTCACTTGAGGTTTTAATAAAAAGGCTCAAAAAACAATATCCATCTGTAGCGCATGATTATAATCATATTATGAAGAGCTTGGTCTATTTTAATGACGCAGAAGACGATCCAGAACCAAATTTATTTTTTAATGCAACATGGACAGAAGTTAAAAAATATTTTCAAAAAGAAGTGCCTATAATCACGAAAAAGCTCATCGGCTTGACAGATTAAGAGAGAGAGTACTTTTAAGGTGAATAAGTTCACCAAATTTTTTCTTATGCCTTTTTCAAATATTTCGGACTCATTAGGGTCTGACGTAAACCTCGAAAACCAAGGGGAGTGGACTCCTCCAACTGAGGTTAAATTCTCAGATGAATCCTTAGCAGAGGGCTTTTTTGCTCAACGGAAAAAAGCGGGCGACAGAGTCATGTTTTTTGAGTCCCCTGCAGTAAAAGGGGAACCAAAAAACTTTTTCGTGCTACACAAACCCAAATAAGTTCACCTCGGGAAGTTACCGCTGGTGAACTTCTCGTTTTTTTATGCGATCTAAATTCTAACGGGCTGGTTTTGGAGTCTGGAATTTCACTTTCTCCTCTTTCCCGAAAATTATTTTATCGGGTTGGAAGACGCTATTTAGTTTGATGGTGTCTTTTTTTGTGGTCATACCACCGTCACGGCCGAGCTTGAGCTCGAGCATCATGCCTTGCATGGTATTGGTAGAGAATTTTTGGTCAAAAATAAAATTGCCGAGTGAGTATGCTATGAATCCATTTTTATAAACCTCTGTATCTTCTGCAACATGCGGATGGTGTCCTATGATCACTCTTGCACCATTATCAACCGCGCGGTGAGCAAGCTCTTCTTGGCGGGCATTGTGTTTGGTTTTGTATTCGTCCCCCCAGTGGAACGAAACAATTAGGTAGTCCACCTGCTCCGATGCATTTTTTATTATTTCATCAAACCTTGGGTTGTTCGCAAGAAGGAGCCCGATTTTATCATCGGTCACTGCCATATGGTTGGGTCCCACGTCAGAGAACCCAAGGAATCCAATTTTCATTCCATACTTTTCAATAATTGTAGGATTTTCCGCCTCATCTTTAGTTCCGCCGCCAGTATATAGGATTTCGTTTTCAGTTAGTCTGAGCAATGTATCAATGTACGCGGCACGCCCCCAGTCACCAACATGGTTGTTAGCAACAGATAAAATACTAATACCAGCACCCTTGAGCGCAGGCACTACGGACGGGTCCATGCGGAAGGAGTAAAGGTTTTTACCATCGGTGCCTTTGTCCGATGCTGGGCCTTCAAGGTTTGCAAAGACGATGTCGGACTTTTTCAGTACTCCCATTTTTTCAAACAAACTACTGTAGTCTCCGCCAAAGTTTTTGTTCACCGAGCTTTGTACTCCACGGTCTAGCATTATGTCACCTAGGAAGGCGAGTGTTATAAAATCAGGGTCTCTAATATCTGGAACATTTAATTTTTCTTCTATCCAGTTAGCTTTGGCGTCAGCTGCGCCACCATAATAAATATTTTTTTTCAAATAATTCAAAATACTTTGTACGTCCTTATACCGGTCAGTACTACGCAGAAGTGTTATGGCAATAGGGCGGGTACCCACTTGCCCCAAGGGGAGAGCAAATGTAGAGATTACTGTTTGCTTTGCTGGGTCAGTGTAACCGCTCTTGCCTCCAATGTAGGACATGTCACTCAAAAATTGGTTTGTACTGTACCAAGTGTGAGCTTTGTTCTTGTAACTTTTTTGCTGAGTTATTTTTAGTACTTCAGGTATTTGGTCCTTCAAATATCCAACGAGTTTAAACATATCTGCGGCAGTAGATACATTGTCAGAAGAAAGCCCGCTAGGGTCCTTAAAAGATGTGCCTGACATTTTGAGCCTGTTTGCTTCTAAGTTCATTTTAGAGATAAATGAGTCTCGATCAAAATGTTCTGCAAGTATTTCCGCTGCGTCATTGCTAGATTCCATAAGTAGGGGATATAGCAGTTCATTTACTTTTATTTTTTCACCTAGTTTAAAGTTGCCATTTTCACCATATGTGGCCAATGCGTTTTTACTAGCTTTTGCTACATCAGCATCCTTGGCTATTTTTTTTGTCACAAGTGCAGTCATGAGCTTCGATACTGAGGCAAGTGGCATTTTTTTATCCTGATTTTTTGACATGATTATCTCTCCAGTATCTAGATCGCCCACGATATATGCATCTGCAGAGATCTTTAGATCCTTTAAGGAAGCTTTGCTAGTTTTGGTTACATAAAAGTATTTTGGCTTTGAATCAAGAGGCTTTGCTCCGTTTATTACAGAGGCAGTGTTTACCTCGCGGCTGTTGTTTATTTTTATATAATCTACCCCTTTAAACACTCCAAACATTAACAAAAAGCCCATAGCCATGGAAAGTATGGTGAAAGTTACAGCTTTTGTTTTTGAATTAAAACGATTTATCATGACAAAACGTAATCAATTGTTTTTTTCACTAAATCAATACCTTTTACTTTGATTTTTACTTGGTCACCGAGGCGATACTTTTTCTTCTTCTTTTCACCTACTATCTCCATTCTCTTTTCATTAAATATATAAAAGTCATCATCTAAGTCACGCATTCTTACCATGCCTTCTGACTTTGTTTCCTTTTCCTCTACATAAATACCCCATTCAGTTATGCCACTTATTACTCCTACAAAACTTTGCCCAACGCGCTCAGACATGTACTCAACTTGCTTGTATTTTATGGATGCGCGTTCTGCATCGGATGCTTTCTTTTCTTGCTCGGATGCTTTGATAGCTATTTCTTGGTATTCATGGAATTTATTTTTTGGGATTTTTTTATTCTCTAGCTGCAGGGTAAGCAAGCGGTGAATTATCATATCCGGATATCGCCTAATAGGGGAGGTGAAGTGAGTATAATACTTAAAAGCCAAGCCGTAATGCCCAACGTTTTTTGTGGAGTATATGGCTTTTTCCATTGAGCGGATCACTGCTCGATGCACAGTATCCTCTTCACTTTTTCCTGCAAGCTTTTTTAAGATATTGTTTATTTCATCAGCTGGAATAACTCCATCTTTTAGATATATTTTGTGGCCTAGGCTTTCAAGGAAGGAAACCAAATCATCTGTCTTTTCCTTTCTTGGAATATCGTGAATTCTATAAATAAGTATGCCATCACTTATGCCGTTTTTGCTTTTTATTCCATTTGAAAGAAACTCTGCCACCTTTCTGTTTGCTAGTAACATGAATTCCTCAATAAGTTTGTTTGAATCACCGCGTATTTTTTGAATAACTTTTATCGGTTTACCTTTGCTATCCAATACAAACTTTACTTCTACTTGCTCAAGAGAGATCGCGCCACTTGCAAACCTGTCCTTTGTAAGTTTTTTAGCTATGCCATTTAATATTGAAAGCTCATTGTGTAGAGGTGCATTTGTATTATGGATTGATTTTTCTGCCTCCTCATATGAAAATCTTTTTTGTGAACAAATGACACTTTTGCCGTACCACTCACTTTTTACTTTGGCGTTCTTATCGATAGTAAAAACTGCGCTCATAGTAAGGCGATCTTGATTAGGTACTAATGAGCATAAATCATTTGAAAGTATTTCAGGAAGCATGGGTATAGTGCGGTCCACAAGATAAACAGAGGTAGCCCTTTTGTATGCTTCATTGTCTAAGGCGCTGCCTTCTTTTACATAATTTGTTACATCCGCAATATGTATGCCAACTTCGTATTCTTCATTGTTTAATTCTTTAAATGATATTGCATCGTCAAAGTCTTTTGCATCCGCAGGGTCAATAGTGAAAGTAAGTGTTTTCCTAAAATCTTTTCTGCCTTTGTAGTCCTCCTCCTTTATGCCTCTTTCTTTTATCTTTTGAGCTTCACTTAATATTTTATCAGGGAGTTTGTTGTCAAAGCCTTTTTCCATGGCTATGGCATGCATTTCGGCATTGTTCTCTCCAGCCTTACCTAAAATTTTAACAACTTTACCTTCTGGTGCTTTGCGTGGATCTTTCCAAGAAGTAATTTCTACAAACACTTTTTGTCCGGGGATAGAACCATGCAACAGATTCTTTGGTATCAAAATATCGGTGTACATTTTTGAATCGTCTGGTTTACAGAAGAAAAGTCCAGACTCCTTCTCCAAAATACCAGCAAATGAGCTTTTGGCTCTCTGTACTATTTTGCAAACTTCACCCTTTAGCCTGTCCTTACCTTTAGGGTGGAGTATTAGCTCTACTGTATCTCCATGTAAAGCAGTGTTGAGATGGTTGTGATCTATTTCTGGATCTTCCGGAAACCCTTCCAAGGCTACATAACCAGTGCCTTTTGAAGATATGGATATTACACCCTTAAGGGGTTGTTTTTTCTGATTTTTTTTAGTGTTCATTGCTTAAAATATAGCACAAAAGTCCTTATTTTACATTGCCATTATGCCTTGTGAATACCATACCACAGACTTGACATTTTGTCCAAATAGTGCTACACTATAGGCATGAAATATAAGGCAATATTAGTGAGTTTAATATTGGTACTATCCTTTGCAGTTCCTAGCTCAAATGCTAGCGCCTGCAACTGCTTTTTCTACTTGTCCAATGGAGATTTCGTATTAGACGGAGCATATTATACTACTGGGCAATACAGCGGAAATGGTGGGTATCAAACTTATGGAGACTACCAAGCCAGTGGTGGTAATTTGTCTTTTGCTGACTTTTTAGCTAGTGGTGGTTATCAAACAATTGGTGACTACTTAGCAAATGGTGGCAGTTTAACACAGGCTGACTACGGGGTAGTTGGAGCTTATTTTGATGTAGCCGACTACCAAGCTATCGCTTCATACTTAACACCAGCAGCGTACCAAGTGCTTGCTTCTTACATGACTCCAGCTGATTACCTTGCAGTAGTTGCGTACTTAACTCCAGCTTCATACCAAGTACTTGCTGCATACATGACACCAGCCGACTACCAAGCTATCGCTTCATACTTAACACCAGCAGCGTACCAAGTGCTT
>CAYZOL010000005.1:10707-13159 GCA_964480325.1 uncultured Candidatus Saccharibacteria bacterium
GCATACATGACACCAGCCGACTACCAAGCTATCGCTTCATACTTAACACCAGCAGACTACGAAGTGTTAGCTGCTTACCTTACACCAGGAGATTACAAAGCAATTGGAGAATTTAATACTGTTGGAGATTACCTTGCATATACTGTTTACAAAGCACAAGCTGCATACCAAGCATTAGGTGACTACTTAACACAAGGTGCTTACAAGGCTAAAGCTGATTTCCAAATAGCTGGTGACTACTTAACTTTGGGAAGTTACAAAGCACAAGCTGCATACCAAGCATTAGGTGACTACTTAACACAAGGTGCCTACAAAGCTAAAGCTGCTTTTGAGGCATTGGTTAGTTACGTTACTCCAGGAGATTATGCTGCAAACGCAGGTTATGCAACAGATGGTGCATACCAAGCTCCAGCCGCATACGTTACTCCAGGAGACTACACTACAACTGGCGCATACAATACAAATGGCGATATAGATCTAAACGGAGCATATGATGCAAAAGGCGCATACCAAGCTCCAGCCGCATACGTTACTCCAGGTGACTACACTACAACTGGCTCATACAATACAAATGGTGATATAGATCTAAACGGAGCATATGATGCAAAAGGTGCATACCAAGCTCCAGCCGCATATGTTACTCCAGGTGACTACACTACAACTGGCGCATACAATACTCTGGGAGACATAAAGGTAAAAGGTGACTACACTACAACTGGCGCTTATTATTCTTCTGGCGCATATGTTGCTCCGGCATCTTATGTAACTCCTGGTGCGTACGTGGCTCCTGCTGCATATGTTGCCCCAGCAGCATACGAGGCACCAGCCTCATACGTAACTCCGGCAGCATACGTTGCACCTGCAGCATATACAACACCAGCAGCTTATGTGGCTCCTGCTTCCTATGTAACACCTGCTGCAATAGAAACTGGAGGATCATTTGTCGCTCCAGGTAGTATAAATACAACAGGTGCTGCAAAGACTACAGGCGGGTTCCAGATGCAAGGTTAAAATTAGCGGTAGGCCCTTTATTGCCTTTTTAAAAAATTGTGTTAGACTGTCTCTATGTTAAAAATCAGATTACAAAGAATCGGAAGAAAGAACGACCCAGCATTTAGGGCTGTTTTGACAGATTCAAAAAACTCAACTAAGAGCGGAAAATTCTTGGAGATTGTAGGTACCTATAATCCTAAAATTGGTGAAGCTAATTTTAAGGCAGATAGAATAAAATACTGGGTATCAAAAGGCGTCCAGCTTTCCCCAACTATACACAACTTTTTAGTGCATCAAAAAGTTCTTCCTGGAAAAAAGATTAACGTCTTACCAAAGAAGAAGCCTACCTCAAAAAGAAAGGAGCTAAAAAAGAAGTAAAATTCTTTTATTAGCATTTTCGGTGTTGAAAGGAAAAAAGTAATTGTATATAATTGGGTATAGCAGTGCAGGTACTTATTGAACTTAGGTCTTGGGTCGGAACACTGCATTCATTAAAATTATTTAATATATCAGAAATACTATGGAAGAGGCAGATAAGGAATTTTTAGAGTATGTAGTAAAGGCTCTTGTTGACAATCCGAACGATGTAAAAATCGATCGCACTGTAGATGAAATGGGTGTTCTTATTTCATTAACAGTGAACCCAGCCGATATGGGCAAAATTATTGGAAGGATGGGTAATACAGCAAAGGCTATTCGTACATTGCTCCGAATTATTGGAATGAAGAACAACGCACGTGTTAACTTAAAGATAAATGAACCTGAAGGAAGTGAGAGGCCACAAAGCTCACAATCATCTTCATTAAAGACAGTCGACCAAGCTATGGAAGACTTGAAAGGAATCTAAATTGTGCATAAAGAGGAAAACCGTGATATAAATATATCGCGGTTTTTCTTTTGACCAGATTATGAATTTTCACATTATTACCCTCCTACGCTAAAGCTTCGGAGGGGCAAAGCAATTTTTTCAAATGACATTCCATATTATTACAATCTTTCCGGATATTTTTAGCTCGTATTTGAAGGAGTCTATTTTAGGGCGGGCGATAGAGAACAAGTTTGTCAGAGTTAAGTTCTATAATCCACGTGATTTTATAATAGATAAAAAAGGGAACAATTATCGTGCGGTTGATGGTCGTCCATACGGCGGAGGCCCAGGCATGGTTATGCAGGCCGAGCCAATACTTTCCGCTGTCGCTAAAGCTATGGCGGACAAGAAAGCCAAAAAAGGAAAAACATTGATAGTAAATTTTATTCCAAGTGCAGAGAAATTTACCACTAGTTTTGCAAAAAAGGTTTCAAAAAAATACACCGACATAATACTCATCTGTGGCAGATACGAAGGCATAGATGCAAGAGTTGATAAAATCTTAAAGACGAAGAAAATCTCAGTAGGGGACTATGTGCTGACAGGGGGCGAACTTCCTGCAATGATACTCGTTGACTCAATTTCAAGACA
>CAYZOL010000005.1:13169-20889 GCA_964480325.1 uncultured Candidatus Saccharibacteria bacterium
AGAAGAAGAAAGGGTTTCATCGAGTGAAGTTTACACTCGCCCAGAGGTTTTAAAATACAAGAATAAAAACTACAAAGTGCCTAAAGTGCTACTTTCTGGCAATCACAAACTAATCGAGGAGTGGAAGAAAAAAGCTAAATCCACAAGGTAAATTTGACAAAAGCCAAAAAATAAGTAGACTGTTACTAACGAATGAGTTACGGATGTACTCCTATTATTATTAAATAAAAGCTATTAATTATACATTAATAGTAAATTGCAGTGTTCAGGCAAGTATCTTTTTGTGTACTTGTCCTTTTTATAAGAGTTTTCTAATTTTTTATAAGCGATACTATGCAAACGGAAAAAATGCGTCCGAAGAAGTACTTTTCTAAGTACAAAAAGCCTTTAGTAGATTTTCCAAATCTAATTGAAGCACAAAAGGAATCCTTCAAGTGGTTGATTGAGAAAGGGATAGGAGAAGTTTTTAAAGAATTTTCTCCAATATCCGACTACTCTGGAAAAAAGTTTCAACTAGAGTTCACCTCATTTACTTTAGGTGAATCAAAAGTTGATGAAAATGAATCAAAAATAAACAAGCTCTCTTACCAGGGCCCTTTGAAGGTTCGTGTGAAGTTAACAAACAAAATTTTAGGCACTGTTAAGGAACAGGAAATTTTCATGTCGGAAGTGCCGCTAATGACCTCTCATGGAACATTTATAATAAATGGAGTAGAGCGTGTTATCGTGCCACAGCTTGCTAGAAGTTTTGGAGTATTTTTCACCCAATCAGAAAGTAAAGGTAAAAGATATTTTGGCGCCAAAGTTATTCCTGCACGTGGTGTGTGGATAGAAATAGAGGCAGATGCAGACGGAGCTATGTATGTCCGAATCGATAAAAAAAGAAAGTTCCCAGCTACCTCTTTGATGCGTGTGATGGGTTATCAAACAAACGAGGAAATCCTAAAAGTATTTAAAAATAGTGCGATTGATCCAAGTGTTGTGGAAGCATGGTTAGCGAAGGACACAGCAAAGAGCGCAGAGGATGCATATTTGGAAGTTTATAAAAGACTAAGAGATGGTGACATGGCGACAGTAGACAATGCAAAGGAGTTTATAGACTCTTTGTTTACTCAAGAGAGATACGACCTATCCCCAGTTGGACGCTACCGTTTTAACAAGCGTTTTGACAAAGATATGGGAGAGGAAGAGCTAACTAGGCGTACAATATCTAAAGAAGATTTAGCTCGCGTGCTTTTACATATTATAGAACTCAACAATGACCCTCTTGCAAAGCCGGACGATATTGATCACTTAGGACAAAGGCGTGTTCGTCTTGTAGGTGAAATGTTCCAGCAAAAAGTGCGAACTGGTATGATGCAAATCAAAAGAAACATTCAAGACAGAATGTCTATTGTGGACGTTGATACTGCCATGCCAATACATATCATAAACCAGCGCCCACTTCAGGCACGTGTGAAAGAATTCTTTACCACAAACCAGCTTTCTCAATTCATGAACCAAGAAAATATTCTTGCGGAAATGGAACACATTAGACTTCTTTCAGCTCTTGGACCAGGAGGACTAACTCGTGAACGTGCAGGGCTTGAAGTTCGTGACGTTCATCCTTCTCACTACGGAAGAATTTGTCCAATACACACTCCTGAGGGTCCAAACATTGGTCTTATTGTTCACCTTTCCACTTACGCAAAAATTAATGATTTTGGAATTATTGAAACTCCTTATATAAAAGTAAACAAAGGTAAAATTACAGGTGAAGTACTTTATTTAAATGCACTTGAAGAAGAAAAATACAATATTGCCCACGCTGGTATTCCATATGAAGAAAATGGAAAGATCTCTGAAGAGACAGTTGCAGCAAGAATAAAAGGTGAGCCTGGTACAGTTTCACGTGACGAGATAGATTTTATAGACGTTGCTACAAATCAGGCTTTCTCTATTGCAACTTCTTTCATTCCTTTCTTAGAACATAATGATGCTAACAGAGCACTCATGGGATCAAACATGCAGAAGCAAGCAGTACCATGCATATTGCCAGAGGCACCACTTGTAGCTACTGGTGTTGAAGATATGACTTCAATGGATAGTGGTAGGTTGGTTCTTTCTGAAGAGGAAGGAACGGTGTCATATGTGGATGCAAGAAAGGTAGTAATCAAAGGCAAGAAGGAAAAAACATATCCACTCGTAAATTATTTAAGAAACAACAACTTTTCATCTTTTCATCAGCGTCCTTATGTGAACGTAGGGGATAAGGTGAACAAAGGCTCCGTATTAGCAGACACTACCAGTACAGTAGGAGGGCAGGTATCAATAGGGCAAAATATCTTTGTAGCATTCTTGTCATGGTTCGGCTCAAACTACGAAGACGCCATAATCGTTTCAGAACGAATAGTGAAAAAGAGTAAATTCACTTCTATCTATGTTGAGGAATTTATTTGCGTGGTTCGTGACACAAAGCTAGGACCTGAAATAACGACTCGAGATATTCCAAACGTTGGTGAACTAAAACTAAAGGATCTTGACGAAGATGGAGTTGTACGTATCGGAGCTGAGGTTCGTGAGAACGACATTCTCGTTGGTAAAATTACGCCAAAAGGCGAGACAGAGCTCACTCCTGAAGAGAGATTGCTTCGATCAATATTTGCTGAGAAGGCTCGTGATGTCAAAGACACATCACTTCGAATGGAGCACGGAAAACGTGGACGTATCATAGGTGTAAAAATATTCTCAAGAGAAATGGGTCACACACTTGAAGCAGGAATAATAAAGAAAATTGTTATTGAGGTTGCACAAGTAAGAAATATTTCAGTTGGAGACAAGCTCTCAGGACGTCATGGAAACAAAGGTGTTATTTCAACCATCCTTCCTGAAGAAGACATGCCATATATGGCAGACGGTACCCCAGTGGACATAATTCTTTCTCCTCTTGGTGTTCCTTCACGTATGAACCTAGGACAGATATTGGAAATGCATTTAGGTATTGCAGCTAACAATTTAGGATATCAAGCTATCGTTCCACCGTTTATGGGGGTAGCCCACGAAGAAATTCAGGAGGAACTTAAAAAGGCAGGACTACCTGAGAACGGAAAGGTAAAACTGTTTGATGGAAGGACAGGAGATCCTTTTGAACAAGATGTAGCCATTGGATATATGTATATGTTGAAACTTCACCACATGGTGGAGGACAAGATACACATGCGTTCTATCGGGCCGTACTCACTCATCACTCAGCAACCACTTGGAGGAAAGGCTCAAGGTGGAGGACAGAGGTTCGGAGAAATGGAGGTGTGGGCACTGGAAGGTTATGGTGCAGCTTACAGTTTGCGTGAAATGCTTACAATAAAGTCTGACGATATAGCAGGTCGCTCTCAGACTTTTGATTCTATTATTAAAAACGAAACTATCAAGTCACCAAATTCTCCAGCATCATTTAACGTTATGCTAAATTATTTACGAGGTCTTGCACTTGATGTTAACTTGAAAAAATAATTATGAAAACATTAAACACAACTGAATTTAACGAAATCTCTCTGAAGCTAGCTTCACCTGAACAAATCAAAGAGTGGTCATACGGAGAAGTTACAAAACCGGAAACAATAAACTATCGTACTGGAAGAAGTGAAAGAGGCGGTCTCTTTGATGAGAAAATTTTTGGACCGGAGAAGGACTATGAATGTTATTGTGGAAAGTATCGACGTATTAGATACAAAGATATTATTTGTGAAAAGTGTGGAGTGGAGGTTACTCGCTCTATAGTCAGACGTGAGCGCATGGGGCATATTGAGCTTGGTACTCCAGTGTCACACATTTGGTTTTTGCGTGGCGTTCCTTCAAGAATGAGTATACTTTTGAATATCCCAGTATCTAACTTGGAAAAGGTAATTTATTTTGCAGGATACATCATTACAAAGGTTCACGAGGAAGAAAAGGAAGAGATTATTTCAGGCTTGGATAAAGAGTTCAAACTAAAAGTAAAGAATGCGAACGATGAAGATACAAAAGAGAAGTTGAAAAATTTGCTCTCTGTAACAAAAAAGGAAATAGGTGAAATATATGAAGGAAAGGTTTTGAATGAAATATCTTTCCATCACTTTTCCTTAAAGTACGGTACTTGTTTTGAAGCAAATATTGGAGCAGAAGCAATATATACTATATTTAAGAATTTAGATCTAAATAAACTAAAGGCACACACTGAGGCAATGGTTACGAAAGCTGGCGGAATCGAGAGAGAGAAGCTACAAAAAAGGCTTTCATTAATACGTTCAATGATTTATGCAAACATTAGGCCTGAATGGATGTTCCTTACTGTAATCCCGGTTATTCCACCAGTACTTAGGCCAATGGTAGCGCTAGATGGTGGACGTCATGCAACCTCTGACATAAATGATCTATATCGTAGAGTTATTAACCGAAACAATCGTTTGAAGAAACTAAAGGAAATAAATGCTCCAGATGTTATTCTTCGAAATGAAAAAAGAATCATCCAAGAAGCAGTAGATGCTCTTATTGATAACTCAATTGCAAAACAAAATGATTCTGCTGCAATGAGTCAGTCTCAGAAGCGCCCACTAAAATCTCTTTCAGACAACCTAAAGTCAAAGCAAGGATTGTTTAGACAAAATTTGCATGGTAAAAGAGTAGACTACTCAGGAAGAAGTGTGATCGTTGTTGGTCCTGAACTTAATCTTAACCAATGTGGTCTGCCAAAACACATGGCGCTTGAACTTTTCAGACCTTTTGTAATATCAAAGATTTTACAAGCTGAACTTGCATTTAACATCAGAGGGGCAAACAAATTAATCGAAGAGCGAACACCTGAAGTGTGGGCAATGCTTGAAGAGGTGATCGAGGGTAAGTACGTACTTCTAAACCGTGCACCTACCTTGCACCGTCTTGGAATACAAGCCTTCAATCCAATCCTAATCGAGGGAAATGCTATCCAAGTACATCCACTTGTTTGTGCAGCTTTCAATGCTGACTTTGACGGTGACCAAATGGCTGTGTATGTACCTCTTTCAGAAGAGGCGCAATATGAGGCAAAAGAGTTAATGGCTTCAAACAAGAATCTATTGAAACCTCAAAACGGTAACCCTATTGTGCACCCAAGTAAAGACATGGTGTTGGGTTCGTACTGGATGACAAAGTCTGTGGATGGTGAACCAGGTGAAGGAAAATATTTCCAAAGTCCAAACGTGGCAGTGCTAGCATATGAACATGGTGTAGTTTCACTTCGCGCAAAAATAAAAGTCCTAGCTACAGACAAACCAAAGTACAAGAAATTCAATGAGGGTATTTTTGAAACCTCTGTGGGTAAAATATTGTTTAACAGTATTTTGCCACCTGATTTTATTTTTACAAATGAGGAAATGAATCAGAAGAAGCTTTCTGACTTAGTGGATGAACTCATTATGCATTACGGCATAGACAAAACTCCGCCAATTCTTGATAAAATTAAAAAGTTTGGTTTCAAATACTCCACGCTCTCAGGTATTACCTGGGGCTTAGACAACGTGAAGGTGCCAGAAGAAAAGGCCCAAATTGTAGAACAAAGTAGAAAGAAGGAGGAAGAGGTAAGGAAGGAATGGAACGAAGGTCTTCTTTCTGACAAAGAAAAGTACCAGAAAGTTATTGAAATTTGGACACAGGCCAAAAAGGACTTGGAGAAGATTTTACCTACAACGCTAGACAAGAATGGTTCGGCATACGACTTGTTTACATCTGGTGCCAGAGGTTCCATGGGACAGCTTATTCAGATGAGTGGAATGAAGGGTCTTATCCAAAACAACCAAGGTAAGACACTGGAATTTCCAATTATTCCATCATACAAGGAAGGGCTATCTCCTATTGGTTATTTCGTTACTACTCACGGTGCTCGTAAAGGTGCATCAGACACAGCGCTAAACACTGCAAAGGCTGGATACTTAACTCGTAGGTTGGTTGACGTTTCTCAAGACGTGGTAATAACTGAGGAGGATTGTGGAACCAAAGAAGGAAAAGTAGTTACCAGTGAAAACATTTCTGGAATAGAAATTTCACTTTCAAAAAATATCAGAGGCCGAGTGTTGGCTGGTGATTTGAAAGACAAAGATGGTAAGGTGGTATATAAAAAAGGATTTTTGGTTACCAAAGAAGAAGCAAACGTAATTGAAAAACAAGGGTTTACCGAAGTTTTTGTTAGATCACCGCTTACTTGTAAAACCGCACACGGACTCTGCGTTATGTGTTATGGACTAGACTTAGGACGTAATCATTTGGTTAAGTTAGGAGAGGCGGTAGGTATTATTGCGGCACAAGCTATTGGTGAGCCTGGTACACAGCTTACGCTTCGTACTTTCCACGCAGGTGGAGTTGCAGGTACTGACATTACCACAGGTCTTCCACGTATTGAAGAAATTTTTGAAAAGAGAATTCCTAAAAATGCTGCTGTGGTTTCACAGACAGATGGAGAAGTGATAGACGTCATAACAAATGAAAACAAGGAAAAGAGCATCAAGGTCCTCTCTGACAGTAAGATTGATGGAAAGCCTAATGAAATCGAGTACAGTGTGCCATTTTATCGAATTCCAGTTGTCAAACAAGGGATGCAAGTAAAAGCAGGTGATATCTTAACAGACGGCTCTGCAGATATTTCAGAAATATTCAAATACGGAAGTAAAGAGAAAGCAGAGGAATATATTATCAGAGAAATAAACAAGGTGTACGAACTTCAAAGCGCCTCAATTTCAAGAAAGCACATTGAAATAATTATTAGGCAAATGTTCTCAAGAAGAAGAATAAAAGATTCTGGTGATACTAATTTCTCAATTGGAGACATAGTAGAAAACACTGCATTGGTAGAGGAAAACATCAGAGTAACAGACGAAGGAATTCGTGAAGCCAAGGGGGAATTAATCGTACTTGGAATTACTGAAGTATCACTTCGTACTAAGAGCTGGCTATCTGCTGCTTCATTCCAAAACACTAATAGAGTGTTAATAGAGAATGCTGTAAAAGGCGGAACAGACATGTTAAGAGGGCTAAAGGAAAATGTGATAATCGGTAGGCTTATTCCTGCAGGAACTGGGTTTCGTAACAGGGGTGAGTCAGCCTCCACAGAGGATTTTGAAAGTATTGAAAGTGTATAGTCAAAATCATGTTAAACTCTCCTGTACAAAAAATAAAGGAGAGACTGTCAATTGAAGAAGTAGTCTCTACTTATATAAAGGTTGAGAAGGCTGGGTCTAATTTTAAGGCCAGGTGTCCCTTTCATAATGAAAAAACACCGTCATTTTTTATCTCACCAGATAGAGGGGGTTATTATTGTTTTGGCTGTGGATCCAAAGGAGACATTTTTTCTTTTGTGCAAGAGTTTGAGGGACTAGACTTCAAGGGCGCGCTTAAGCTTTTGGCAGAAAAAGCTGGAGTTCCACTTTCAGAATGGAACAAAGGAGGAGAAGGTGGGCTTCCAGCTTCCGAAAAGGACAGACTTTATCTTGCCATGGAAGAGGCTACTTTGTTTTTTGAAAAAAAACTAAGTGAAAGTAAGGAGGCTCTTGATTATCTTAGGGGGCGGGGATTAAGTGATAAATCCATTGCTGATTTTCGAATTGGGTTTGCCAAGCTGGAATGGAGGGAGCTTTATAACCATCTTCTGCAAAAAAAGTTTACAGACTTAGAAATTGAAAAGGCAGGCTTAGCTAAGAAAACTGAAAAAGGCATGTATGATAGGTTCAGGGGAAGA
>CAYZOL010000005.1:20899-24418 GCA_964480325.1 uncultured Candidatus Saccharibacteria bacterium
CTCTAGCGGACGAGTAATAGCTTTTTCTGGGAGGATATTTGTAGACGATGGTAAATCCGCAAAGTATCTAAACTCACCGGAAACACCAATCTTTAGTAAATTTGCAGTATTGTATGGCCTAGATAAAGCAAAAGAATCAATACGAAAAAACAATTTTTCAATATTGGTTGAGGGTCAAATGGATTTAATACTTTCCCACCAAGCGCTATGGAAAAACACAATAGCCACTTCAGGGACATCTTTGTCGGATGTGACTTTTTCCAAAGAGAATATCATTTCAAACTTGGGCTTGGTCCGAAGAATCTCAAATAATATTGTTCTGGCTTTTGACGGAGACAATGCAGGGCTAAAGGCCACAGAACGAGCAGGAAAAATAGCTCTGTCGCTTGGTATGGATGTAAAAGTCGCAAAGCTTCCGGAAGGATTGGACCCAGCGGATTTGATTTCAAAAAAAGGAGAGGGAGAGTGGAAAGAATCAATCAAAAATGCTAAACACATTATAGAATTCTTGGTAGATAAAATTTTGCAAAATTACAGTAACGACTTACGAAAAATTGGCCGAGAAATTAAAGAAAAAATCTTACCTTTTATTAACTTGATTTCAAGTGTTATTGAAAAGGAGTTTTTCCTAAAAAGGATAAGTGATATATCTCAAATACCAGTAGCGGCGCTCAAAGACGATTTGCAAAAAATAAGCGAGGAGGGTAAATTTGAGAAAATGGAAGCAGGAGGCATTGAAGAGGCAAACAAGGAGTTGCGCAAAAAAGATTATATATTAAAACGATTGTTAGGAATAATTTTTTGGCAAAATTCGAAAAAAGAAAAAGTATTTGAGGTAGATGGAGTTTTGAAAGAATTGGTTGATATTTTAAATTTAAGCAAAGAGGAGATTCATGAGGCGTACAAGGATAGTATAGAAGATTTGATTTTTGAGGCAGAGGTCTTTTATGAGGAAGGGGCTGATTTAAATAAAGATGTCTTGGAATTACTAAATAATCTTAAAGAAGAACAATTAAAGGAAGAATTAATGTTAAAAATGAGAGAGTTGCATGTTGCCGAAGAAAACAAGGATAAAGCCAAGTCGGAACAAATTTTAAAAGAGTGTCAAGTTATTAATAATAAAATACAAGGTTTTAAAAACAGTCGAATTAAGTAATTTATTAAGTTAAGATTCATTATTATCTTTATGAGCAAAAATAAAAATAAAAAAGCAGTAAAAAAAGCCTCACCAAAAAAAGTTAAAGTCAAAGTGAATGTAAAGGTAAAAGCAAAAAAAATGGTCAAATTAAAAAAGAAGAAAGAGGTAGTGCCAAAGAAACCCAAGAAAGTTTCAAACAAAAGGAACGCAGCGCTACTTTCTGTAAATAAAATAAACAAACCCAAAAAGGCAAAAGAGGACAAGACTGTAAAAGTAAAGAAAATGAATGCCTCCGAGAAAAAAATTGAGGAATTGAGTATTAAGTCGCACGAGCTTGTTGAAAAGGGACGCAAAAGAGGCTTCATAACTTATGATGAAATTCTGAAAACATTTCCAGATATTGAAAATAATATTTTATTTTTAGACGAACTGTATGAAAAGTTTACTGTTGCGGGTATTGATGTTTTGGAAGGAGGTAATTTGTTAAATTTAGACAGCGATCCAAATGATAGTGATTTGTTAAAATCTGGAGCGCACGACTCAATCCAGATGTACTTGAAGGAAATAGGTCAGTATCCACTTATTCATGCAAGTGATGAAAGGGATCTAGCCAAAAGGATTGAACAAGGAGATGATGAGGCTAAAAATTTGCTAGCAAGGGCAAACTTGCGTTTGGTTGTTTCCATCGCAAAGAAGTATGTAGGACGTAGTGCTAATTTGAGCTTACTTGACCTAATTCAGGAAGGGAATTTGGGTTTATTTAAAGCAGTGGAGAAGTTTGACTGGACAAAGGGATATAAATTTTCAACCTACGCTACTTGGTGGATACGTCAGTCAATAACACGTGCGCTTGCTGACCAGTCAAGAACTATTCGTATTCCGGTTCACATGGTTGAAACTATTTCTAAGTACAAACAGGTTCACCGAAGGTTGAGCCAAGACCTAGGCAGAGAGCCTCTTGCAGAGGAAATAGCAACAGAGATGGATATTCCAGTTGAGAAGATTCATGTAATTGAAAACATAAGCCAGGAGACTATCTCACTTGAGCAACCAGTAGGGGACGACAATGACAAGTCAACGCTTGAGAACTTTATACCTGACGACAAGATACTACGGCCCGATCAAGAATCCTCAAGGAGAATCCTTTCGGATCAAATAAAAGAAGTGCTAGATGAACTAAATCCTAAAGAAAGAAAGATACTAGAAATGCGCTATGGACTACTCGACGGTATACAGCATACTCTAGAGAGAGTAGGAGAGGAGTTTGGAGTTACGCGTGAGCGCATAAGGCAAATAGAGGCTAAAGTGCATGACAAGCTTCGTCAGCACGAAAAAATCTCAAGACTCAAAAACTATTTTGATTAAACAAAAAAACCCTGCATATATGCAGGGTTTTTTTGTTTTAAATCTTACTTTAAAGCTTGTTGTATTTTTTGAGATACAACTTCTTCTGGTTGAGCACCTTCGATTATGTCTACGACTTTGCCATTCTTCACAATAAAGCTAGTTGGAGTACCTCTTATTCCTAGTTTTTCACCATTATCGATATCCGCCTGTACTTTGTCTGCGTATTTTTCAGATGAGAGACATGCGTTAAATTGTGCTACATTCAAACCAAGGTCACCTGCTATTTTTGGTAGTTCTGACACTTCTAGACTATTATTTGAGTTAGTACGTATGTAGACTTGGTCAGTATATTGCCAAAAGGCTTCATTGCCTCCTTGCTCCCAGGCGCATTCAGTAGCCACCGCCTCATGAGTTGCTTTAGGGTGTAGTTGTGGGATTGGGTAGTGGCGATACACCCATGCTACCTTCTCGCTTTCGTCGCTAATAATATTGTGAACGGTACCATGGAAAACCTTACAGTACGGGCATTCTGTGTCAGAATACTCAACAATAAAAACCTCAGCCTCTGGATTACCCAGAATGTGTTCTGACGCATCTACTGGCCTTACTGGTAGCTTTGCTAATTGGTTTGAATTGTCTGCGGGTGAACCCTCTGCTATATTTGGTGGAGTGCTGCCTTTGAGTAAAATTGCTCCAACTATAAAAAATCCTATCACTATAATTGCGCTAATTATTTGTTGAGTATTGAATTTTCTAGCGTTGTCTTGGCTTGTTTCTTCAGTCACCTTGATAGTTACTTCTTCTGTTACTTTTACTTCTTGATTTTCCATATTCTTTATATTTAATACTAATACGCCATTATACCACAAAGCCTCCAATGTGCTATAATAGCTTAGGTCAATTTATTAAATTAATTAAGAAATTCATTTTGAGTATATTTTTTTAGACAAAATGAATAAAAAAAATTATGTGTTGTAAAAAAGGTGTATGGTGTAAGGGTTATTGCGGTTGCACAACGAGTAAGGTTGCACAAA
>CAYZOL010000006.1:0-20254 GCA_964480325.1 uncultured Candidatus Saccharibacteria bacterium
AATTCTGATTTCTTCATAAGAACAATATTTTATTGAATTCAAATAATAACCAAAAATATACGCAAATGTCAACCAAACAATTAAAATTAAAAATAGTCACCCCGGAACGCTTGGTCTTAGAAGAGATGGTGGACCAGGTCAGTATGCCCACTGTAAATGGTGAAATCACTGTTTTGCCTAACCACGTGCCTGTGATAGTTGGGTTAGCCTCAGGTGATGTTGTGGCCCTATCAGGTGGAGAATACGTGCCTATGGCAGTCTCTGGTGGCTTCGCCGAGGTTAAAACTAACACAGACGGAGTCACAGAGGTCGCAGTGCTAGCCGACTTCGCCGAACATGTTTCTGAACTTACCGATGATGCTATAGAGAAGGCAAAAGCTCGTGCTGAAGAGTTGAGAAAACAAATGGAAAATAAAGAAGAAGTTGATTTTGAACACTTCGAAGCCGAGCTAGAACGCTCACTAACTAGAGTAAAAATAGCCGATAAGTGGAGAACTAAAAAATACCGAAAGTAATCTGGTATAATTCCAGCATGTCTAATTTATATATAGTAGCCACACCAATAGGGAACATGGGGGACATTACTCTTCGGGCTATTGAGACACTCAAAAGTGTAGATTTAATTTTGTGTGAAGATACACGAGTTACAAAAAAGCTTCTAGATAAATACGGTATTAATAAGCCCACCATGAGTTTTCATGCTCAAAGTAAGCTTTCTAAAACAGATAAAATTTTTGAGTTCTTAGAAGAAGGGAAAAATTTAGCGTTAGTGTCTGACGCAGGCACACCCACAATTTCAGACCCAGGGGCGATGCTTATAGCTAAAATAAAAGAGCGATTTAGGGCGGAGAGGGCGGAGGCAATTCCTCCGCTAGTACAAGTAATTCCAATACCTGGTGCTACTGCTCTTATCACAGCACTTTGCGCATCAGGGCTCACAACCCATGAGTTCACTTTCTTGGGTTTTTTACCACACAAAAAGGGCAGGGAAACTTTGTTTAAAGAAATTGCTCAATCTGAAAGAACGATGATTTTTTACGAATCCCCACATCGAATTCTAAAAACATTAGAGTCATTAGAGAAATTCTGCCCAGAGAAAAAGGTCTGTGTAGCCCGAGAGCTCACAAAAATCTATGAAGAATTCAAAACTGGCACCCCAAGTGAAGTTTTAAAATATTATTCAAAAAATAGTGACAAAGTTAGAGGTGAGTTTGTTGTCATGGTTTCTAGTTAGCTTTTTTATATATCAATTTACCCCATTTTATTTTTGTCCAGACTCGCTCGTGAATAAAATAGCCAATTGTTGTATAAATATTACTGATTAAAGTAAATCCTGCTGCAACTGAAGTCTTGCCAGTGAGTAGATATATGGTTGAAAAATCTAAAATAATTATAAAAATTCTATAACTAACTGTCTTTACAATTGATCGTAAAAAGGTTTCTTCAGTGTGATGTGTTTTGTGTGATAATTCTTCCATACTACTTTCATTATAACATGAATGCTTTGTTGACTTTTTAGTTACTTTATAAGAAACTCATATGTATGATAAATACATATAAAAATGCTCTAAAGAAGAATGAAGAAATAGACGAAAAAATATATAAAGAAATGCTTGCAAAAGAACTAATTTTGCGTGATTACTTGGCAATTGAAAGAACTGTACTGGCCAACGAGTCAACTTTTTTGTCCTATGTACGAACAAGTTTGACTTTAATTGCTGCAGGTATAACTTTATTTCACATATCTATAGATACAAACATACAGTATTTGGGTATTTTTATTTCAATCCTTGGCTTGTATGCCTTTATTGCTGGTACATTTCATTCTGCAAAAATGAAAAATAAAATCAATGATTTTGTTAAAAGAAAAAACGAGGCGCAAGAGGGCATAAAAGAAGAGATTTTAAATCCGACCAAATAATAAATTAGAGCAGGTTTTCAGGATCTACATGTATCGAAAACGATGAAGGCAAAGAAAGCAGTTTTTGCAATAAGTTCTCCTCAATATGTGAATTAGGGGAGAGTGTCGGCAGTGACCAGCTTTTTGTATTAATTTTTATAAGGGCATTTGTAGCAAAAATGTTTTTTGTTGTAGAAACAAGTCCACTAAAAATATCAGGCTTATACTCCAAAAATATATTTTCAAGAGTTTCTTTTGCTTCTTTTTTTGAAGCACTACTTCCTAAGTGAGTGATTTTAATAAAACGTACATAGGGAGGATAGCCAAGAGTTTTCCTGTCTTCCAATTCTTCTCTGACGAAGCTAAGTAAATTTTCTGATTTTACTGCCTTTAATATTCTGTCGTTTGCATTTTTTGTTTCAATAATGATTTTGTCATTTGTTATTGATATTAAGGTAAAGATTATCTGAATAATTTTTTCATTGATTTTGTAATTAGGTGTTGAAAACAAAGAGTCAAAGGAAGCAATGACTGAAAGAGGGACTTTATTTTTTAAATAAAAAAACATCATTTCTGTGCCAATCAAAACTGAAGGCATACCATTCTCAAATTCTCTTACGATCTTCTCTGCACCTTTTTCGGTTTGAGCTGACTCTTTGTCGAGTAACAATATTTTTGCATTTGGAATTTTATCTTGGGCCTCTTGGTATACGGTATCTGTGCCGATTCCGAGTGGTAGTAAGTTCCAGCTTTCACAGCTAATGCATCTCATGTTTGGGTCCTTTTCCGTATTACATCTATTGCAAACAAACATTCTTTTTTTTGTTGTTCTTGATATGTAAAGCACAACTGGCGCCATGCATTTGTCACATAAAACCGTATCACCGCAATCCTTACAAATTGTACTAGTTGCCAGTCCTTTTCGAAGTGAAAAAACCAAAACATTCTTATTTTTTGAAAGAGTAGTATTAATTTCACCAATAGTATTAGCTGAAAATATTTCAAACTTTGACTTAAGCTTTGTTACCCTGCCGGCGTTAAGAATCAAAGTATCGTTTTCTTTTTTTCTGCTATTTATTTGTATTTCACCGTCAAAACTTGTACGGTATGAAAGTGGGCTAACTTCACCAAAATTATCAGTCGCAAGCCTCCCTATTGTTTCAAAACGAAGGAAGGTGTCTGCATAAATAAGCCTTGCTCCAATTTTGGATGCATACATCTCGGTGAAAGTCCTAAAGTCCAAATACGGCTTTCTTTGTGTTTTGTATGCACTTGAGCTTTCATGCTCTACAATAATAGTACCTACATCGTTGCACGGTATTGATAAGTATGGAGCAGTCGCTACAATTAAAACTGGGTGATTTGTGGTTAAGATTTGCTCTATAACTTCAATAGCTTTTTTGCTTTTAACATCGCTTGAGAGGACAAAGGTAAATTGCTCAATACCTCTAGATAATGCGTCTGCAATATTTTTTATATCATGAGTTGTTGGTAAGACAATAAATACTGATTTTTTAAGTGCAAATGATCCACGAATTAGTGTCTTGTAATATGAAACCCTATCTTCATACTTGGCCTGAAATAAAAGCTTCTCAATTTTTATATCAAGTTTACCAGTGTCTTCTGATGTGATATTGTTGCCAGCATTTAAACTAGATAGCTTACTGTATTCATCTTTTATAACAGCAGGAATCAATGCATTAAATGTGCTACCTTTTGTTGATACAAAATATTTAGAAGCTAAAAGAGCTGACTCAATAAATTCATTTTTCATAAATTGGCCTTCATTTGCTTCGGTAACCTTCTTAAGGTTAAAACTCATATTTTTAATATCTTGCTTTGCATTGTTCACTTCCTCTGAATTTACAACTAACCCAAGAATATTTTTATTTCTTACAGCAATATTCACTATACTTCCATTGGAAATAGGCTTTGAAGTAAAGTAAGTTAGTTCATCCTTAAAACTTCCTTTCATGAAAGGAATGATAGTGACAATTTTCATGTTATTAGAAGTTGTGGTGCTTTTTTCAGGCATACTTTAAGACTACTAGTCAAATTTTGGTATAAATACTAACGTGATTCGTTCTTTCAATATAGCATAAATGTGCTATATTGGAATGATGGGAATGTTTTCAAAAAAATTGGGAATTGACTTAGGCACCGCAAATACGCTGGTTTTTCTGCCTGGGAAGGGTATTGTCTTAAATGAGCCCTCAGTTGTTGCTGTTTCTGAACAAGACAACAAAATACTCGCAATTGGCTTTGAAGCAAAGGACATGGTAGGAAAAACACCAGACTCAATTATAGCTTACCGGCCAATGAAAGATGGCGTAATAGCCGACTATAGAGTGACTGAGGCGATGTTAAGGTATTTTATAAACAAAGCAATGGGTAAATGGAATATATGGAAACCAGATGTTATGGTCTCGGTTCCGGCTGGTGTTACTTCCACGGAAAGGCGCGCGGTTATTGAGGCAACCATTCGTGCTGGTGCAAAAAACGCATACGTAGTTAAGGAGCCAATTCTTGCGGCCATAGGCGCAGGAATTCCAATTTATGAATCAAAAGGTCACATGATAGTGGACATAGGTGGAGGCACAACGGACGTTGCGGTTATTTCACTCGGCGGTATAGTGGCCTCTACTTCAGTAAAATGTGCTGGTAATAAAATAGACCAAGCTATTGCGGACTATATTAAGAAAACTTTTAACTTAGCTATAGGCGATAGGACAGCGGAGGAAGTCAAAATAAAAATCGGCGCAGCAGTACCACTTGAGGAGGAGCTTAGGGTTACTATAAAGGGCCGTGATTTTATTCAAGGCCTCCCGCGTTCTGCCCAAGTTGGTACAAATGAAATAGTCAAAGCAATCGACAGTGAGCTCAAACAAATAATTAAAGCAATCAAAGACGTCTTGCAAGAGACACCGCCTGAGTTAGCTTCCGACATTATAGACCACGGCATTATTATGACTGGTGGCACCTCACAGCTACGTAACTTAGCTGATCTTGTGTATCGGAAAACAGGGGTAAAAGCCGTGGTTGCAGAAGAGGCGTTATATTGCGTGGCAAAGGGGACTGGTATTGCACTTCAGCACTTGGATGTTTATAAGAAAACAATATTAAGTAAAAAGTAAGCTGTCGGGTGTCCAACACCCGACAGTAAAATCTAATATGATTTCGAGCCATTTAAATATAAATAGTTTGCATCATGCGTATCTTGTTGAAGGAGAAAAAGAGTCAATATTAAAAGAACTCCTGGATTTTTTAAAAGAGTCAGAATTTAGCATTACAGGAAACCCAGATTTTTATCAGGCTTCGGTTGATTCTTTTAAAATGGATGATGCCAGGTATTTGAAATCACTCACAGATAACAAAAGCTTTTCGGGAAGCAAGAAAATTTTCATAGTATCTGCAAATAGCTTTCTGCTTGAAGCTCAAAATGCAATGCTCAAAATTTTTGAGGAACCTATTGCTGACACACATTTTTTTATTACTGTGCCTAGCATAGATGGGCTTCTACCCGCATTTGTTTCTAGATTTTATTTAATAAAAGATTCTGCAAGCCTAGATCTATCGGTAGCCGAAGAATTTCTAAAAATGCCCTTGGCAAAGAAACTTGATTTTATAAAAGATTTGGTAAAGAAAGAAGACGAAGACGATGGAGAAAATGAAAGCCTAAATTCTCCTCGCACAAAAGCAATTGAATTTTTAAACAAATTAGAAAAAACCCTAGACACTAACCTTGTGAAGGTTCCACCTTCACAAGCAGACACAAAAATTTTCGAGCACATTTTCAAAACCCGTGAATACCTCCGCCAACCCGGCTCTGCCCCAAAAATGCTTTTAGAATCGGTAGCGTTACAAATATAAGTCTAATTTAGTAATATGGATATATGGAAAATTTTGGCCAATCAAGTGAAAATAAACCAAAGATAAAGATTGAGACAGGCACCATCATTAGGGGATTGGTAGCCATTGCGATGTTGCTATATTATGTCTATGACTCAGATAACAAAAAAAGAGAAAGAGCATTAACTGCTACACAGCCCATGCCTAATCTTAACCCCAGTGAAGTTACAATTGATAATATTGAACAGTACCTAAACAAATTGGGAGACAACGAAAAAGAACAACTAAATCTTGGTTTTAAACAATTAGTTAAAATATATTCAGCCTATAATAATGTGCCGGTAGATGAGGACCTTAAAGAAAAATTACACCATAAATTTTACGGTCTATTTGCTAAATATTGCAAGAATTTTGTTTATTTAAATGAGTCCCCCAAAGAAGGTCTTGCCAACTTTAGTTCTGACACTATACGATACAATCTCAAGGCGCTCAGGGATACTCTTAGTGATATTTATCTTACTGATGATCTGCCTACAGAGCTGCGTTTTAAATCTGAAGAAATAGCCCCTATAATTGAGCTCGTTGCAGAACTAGCCCACGCTATACAAGGTGATTCACCTGAAAACCAAGATCGCGCAAAAAAATTAACTGATGATCACCAAAGGGCCATAGATTCATCTAAAAATAATACTAATGGAGTGAGAAGCCCCGTCTATTATGTGTACAACGATCCAACTTTTTTTGAATTTCAAGCGCACAATGTAACAGAAAGGGCAATTCTTTACTGGCTTTTTGATTGTCTGGAGCCCAAGGCAACGAGCTTTGAAGCTGTTTATGCAAATCTAAAAAGTGTATATGAAACAGTAATGAAAAATAAAGAGATCAAATCAAATTTAAGTAAGGGCCAGATTATTTCTGCCCTAATCAAGCCCAAACAGCTTAACTTAATTGCTAACAATAATTCCACGATTGATACGATAATTAACAATCTGTTGCGTATCAAAAGCCTAGACTTTTACGCTCAAAGATACAGAGATGAACATTATTACATTGCCAGCGCTGGACAAGATTTTATAAAACTCGATCCCGAAAGTTTACTTAATTTGTCTAAGAGTATCTCATATACCAATACATTTAAGTCCATTTGCACTGAATTTATTAGCGATCAAATTAATGTTGATGTTTTTAGTCAAAAATTGCAAACGTTAATAGAGAATACACAGAGTTCCTTCGTCTCAAGACACATGATTTATCAACTTGCTTTACATGAAAATTGGCGTGACCAATTGAAGAATAAATTATATGATGACGATATGTCGTTAGACAAGGAAACAAGGTTTGACACATGGCAGACTGTTAATAAACTAATATCCTTTGAGGGACTTTATGGTAAACTCTCATATGATAAACACTATGGCAATTGAAAAAGGACCAATTGAAAACGAAGAGCGTAGACATTTTTTTAAAACTGTAGCAACGCTTACCCTCGGTTCTGCGCTCGGTGTTGGAGGGGCTTCACTTGATATGGCCAAAAATGAAGTTCTACACCCTAAAAAAAGGGAAGGCACTGCTTCAGAGATTACACTGGAAAATGGGAAAAAAGTGTATCTGTATTTTGACATGCATAGAAAAAGTTATGCAAACATATCTTCTATACCAAATACTGACATTTCTGCGATAGAGCTCATATATGATTTACACTCACTTTCAGACCTTTTGAACAAGATGATAAGAGACAAGAGTTTAGATAGTTTACCCAAAGTGTTGGGAAACATAACACCATCAATAAAGAATATGCTAAATACAAACGAACCTGTATACCAGTGTGATATTACGCGTAGTCAAAACGATCAGGAACATAAGAATTATTTTGATCCTGATTTAGTAAACAAATATAATTACGAGGTCCAGAGTGATACAACTGACATGTATTTTATGTTTGCCATTGCTTCGATTCTTTTTGGCATGCAAAAAATTGCCACTCGCAGACAATTTTTAGGTACCATTTTTAATGGTTTTGCTCTCGGCCTAGGGGGGAGGGTTGCTATAAGGAGTAGCGTAGGTCCGATTAATAATCCGAATGAAGTAGATACTCTAGATCAATTAGCTAGGAAATTTAAACTCCTTGACCAAGAAACGACATTAGGGGATTTAATGGCCGATCTAACTAATCCTGATAAGGTTGAATTAGTTAAAGTGGCATCATTCGCCCGGACGGCTATTATGGCCATTAAGATTCGCTCAGCATTAAAGCTCTCAGATACGAGAAGCTTATGCATGTTTGCAGGAGCGGACCATATACTACTTGAAGACATGTTAGACACAAAAGACAAATTTTTGATTCAAAAGATTATTCCATTAAAAGAGGGACTAAAAAAGTATTTTGATCTAAAATCAATTTATGAAATGAGTAGAATGGTAGTGGCAGATGATGGCTATGTAAAAGTTGAAAAAGAGGTTGATGAGTCTCTTAAAAAACTCGTTGAGAAATATTTAACTTAAAATTTCTCCTGTGCTATAATGCCAACATGGCATACAATTTTTCAAATTTTAAGGGAGAGTTAAAGAAGGTAGAGGAGTTTCTGAGTAAGGAGTATGGACAGCTCAATATTGGCCGAGCGTCGCCTATGATCCTAGACGGTATTACCGTTGAGTCTTATGGCTCTTTTACGCCTATAAAAAATATAGCCACAATTTCAATCGAGGACTCCAAGACCTTACGCATCGCCCCATGGGATAAAACTCAGATCAAGGCGATAGAAAAGGGTATTATGATTGCAGATTTGGGCCTTTCAACCGCAGTGGATGATACTGGGATACGAGTCATTTTTCCTCAGCTTACAACTGAGACCAGGCAGAAGCTAGTGAAGGTTTTAAAGGATAAGCTAGAAGAGTCTAGAATTGTCGTCCGAAAGGAGCGCGAAAGAGTCTGGGATGAGGTTCAAGCACAAGAGCGTGATGGCAAACTTACCGAGGATGAAAAATTCCGCGCCAAAGACGATCTACAGAAAATAATCGACGAAACAAACAAAAACCTCGAGGCCATCTTTGCTAAAAAAGTAGGAGAGGTAATGAACTAACATGAATATTTTAATTTTTCTAATAATTTTATTGGTGCTTGTACTTGTCCACGAATGGGGGCATTTTTTTACGGCGAAAAGATTCGGTATACGGGTAGATGAATTTGGATTTGGCTTTCCACCAAAAATGCTAACATTATTTAAAAAAGGTGAGACAGAGTACACTCTAAACTGGCTTCCAATTGGTGGGTTTGTAAAAATCTTTGGAGAGAGTCCAGATGAAGAAAATACTAATGGCCCCGACAAAGACAGGAGTTTTGTAAACAAACCAAGGTGGCAACAAGCCATTGTACTATTTGCAGGAATATTTATGAACTTCGTTCTAGCGTGGCTACTATTCTCTGCTGGCTTTATGTCCGGTTTACCGACTTCAGTAGGCAACCAACCAGAGGGCTATGTGCTTGATAATGTCCATCTTACTGTAATTTCAGCATTACCTGATTCACCAGCTGAAAAAGCTGGTCTTAAGTCTGGGGATAAGATTGTATCAATTTCATACGAGGATGAAGGTGGTGCCATAGATACCGTTTCTGATGTAAACATAAATAGTTTGAAGCAATTTGTCTCAGCACACGACAACAAAGAAATAAAAGTGAGCTACTTTAGAGAAGATAGTTCCAAGATAAGCACTGTAGCTGTTACACCCAAAGCAGATACAAAAGGTGGGGAGGCAATGATTGGAATATCTATGGACGAAATCGGAGTTGCTAGGTTGCCATTTTTCCTTGCGCTATGGGAAGGCTTAAAGCTTGATTGGAACGTTACAGTAGGCACTGTAGTCGGACTGTATAATTTAATTGCTAATGGCATCAATGGCACAGGTAGTATGGCTTCCGTAACTGGGCCGGTAGGGATGGTGGGCATAGTAGGCGATGCGTATAAATTTGGCTTTGCATACTTATTGTCATTTGCGGCTCTAATATCAGTAAACTTGGCGATCATTAATCTTATACCGTTTCCAGCGTTAGACGGAGGCAGGCTATTCTTCTTGTTAATTGAAAAAATAAAAGGTTCACGCATTAGCCCAAAGATTGCCAATACTGCAAACACCATTGGTTTTGCGATACTTATAATTTTAATGATAGTTGTGACTTATCACGATATCGTAAAGCTCCTATAGTTTGTTTACTTTCTGTCCTTCTGTAACATCCTGGACCTCATACCCTAGCGCATTTATTTTTAGGCGTAGTTCATCCGCGCGTTTGAAGTCCTTTTGCTTTCGAGCTTCTTCACGTTCTTTTATTAGCTTTGCGACTTCATCTGTTATTTCTTCTTCTTTTAGATTTTCAAATCCTAGTCCCAGAACTTTATCAAAGTCTAATATTGTTGCTTTCTTGTCCGCATTTGAAACAGAATCATCTTTTACTAAATCCCAAAGTAAAGAAAGTGCTTTAGGGGTATCTAGGTCGTCTTCTATACGTTCTTTAAATTTTAGTTGGTATTCTTTATCTACCTGGCCTATTTCGCTACCAAAGTCAAGGTAGAGCCTGTACAGTCTTTTTAATGCTACTTCTGCACCCTCTAATGCTTCCCATACAAAGTTCACCCTAGTACGGTAATTTGCCATTAAAAGCCAGAATCGATAAACAAGTGGATTAATATTTTTATCTGTTAAATCTCGCAAGGTATAAAAGTTGTTAAATGACTTTGCCATTTTTTTACTATCCACTAGTACCCACTCATTATGCATCCAGTATCGTACAAATTGTTTACCAGTCACACCTTCTGATTGAGCTATTTCATTTTCATGGTGGGGAAACATATTGTCCACTCCGCCAGTGTGGATATCGAGCTCTTCACCTAAGTTTGCCATAGACATAGCAGAGCACTCTATGTGCCAGCCAGGACGTCCTTTCCCGAGTGATGTTTCCCAGAACACTTCACCATCATTTTCATCCCAAGCCTTCCAGAGGGCAAAATCTTGAGCATTTTCCTTGTCGTACTCATCCGTTTTAATTCTTCCAGAAGCATTTTCTTTCTGCTCTTTAAGCACTAATCTTGAAAGCTTTCCGTAATTTTTAAATTTTTTAATATCAAAATATATGCTACCATCCGTACTTTTATAGGCAAGACCTTTTCCAATTAAACTTTCAGTAATTTCTACCATTTTGTCTATGTAGTCAGTAGCTTTGGTGAATTTTGTGGGTGGTAAGATATTGAGAGTTTTGATATCTTTAAAAAATTCTTCAGAAAAAAACTCAGTAAATTCTTTTAAACTTTTTCCTACCTTCTGTGAATCACGAATAGTTTTGTCGTCAACATCAGTTAGGTTCATTATGTGGCGTACATTGTATCCTTCATAGGTCAAAACTCTTTTTAAAATATCAGCAAAAATATATGCACGATAGTTTCCTATGTGTGGATAGTTGTAAACCGTAGGTCCACAGCTATACATCAAGACTTCATTATTATTAATAGGTACAAAAACTTCTCTTGATCTGGTTAGCGTATTGTAAAAATTTATTGACATAATACTATTTCTGAAATTCGTTCCTATATATAGCCAGCAAGGAATATAGCAAGCTAACAGTCAATGGTCCAATCAAAAAGCCAACAGGACCCATAAGTGCAAGTCCGCCTAAAACCGAAAATAGTACTAATATCTGTGGAATATTTATTTTAGATGAAATGATAATTGGATTAAGAAGGTTGTCTACCCAACCAACAATAAGAAATGCCCATACTGACATGCCTATAGCAGCACCTGTATGTCCTGTTGCAAATAAAAATATTACTGATGGAATAGATACCAATGCAGTTCCTACAGTAGGCAAGAGGGAACCAATGCCAGCGACAACTCCCCAGAGTGCAGAATTTGGTACTCCAAAAAAAGCTAATCCAAAACCCATCAGAGAACCTTGGATAAGTGCGATAAGTAGATATCCTTTGATTATCCCTTCAATGGCACTTTTCAACTTGCTAATAATTTTTACATCATCTACATCTGAAAGTGGGCTAAGAACGATAATAGATTCTCGCCAGTGCTTTCCGTCCTTAAGGAACAGAAACATGGACATAATAATTAAAAAGAATGAGAAAATAGTTGAAAGCGTGGAAGTAAATATTGTTGCAATGTTGCTAGACAAGAAGGAAACAAACTCAGAAAGTTTTTGCTCGAGGTCAAGCCTAATTCCCTGAGGCAAATATCTATTAATATTTAACTCAATTTTATCTAAAAAAGGAGTAGCTCCACCACTTTGGGCTACTGATTGATATAAGTCTTGTGATTGATTAAAAACAAGTGTGCCAATACCAAAAAGTGGTCCACAAATAATGACCACAAACAATAGAACTGTTATTAAAGACGCTAGCCAATCTGCCAACTTTCTTCTTTGCAACCACTCATATACGGGGTACAGGACCACAGCAAAAGCTGCGCTAATTATCATTATTGACAAAAAAGGCCGAAATATCATGAAAGCAAAAAACAGTGTTACAAGAAGTAGACCAAAGAAAAAGTACCTTTCAATAATTTTGGATTGCATTACTGTATTATAAACCACATGGCTATGGACCACAATGCACAAATCCCCTATGGGGTTGCATTTTTATAAAACTTGTTATAATATGGACTGATATGAGCACAGACGAATTTGCAGTAATAAAAACAGGTGGAAAGCAGTACAAGGTGTCAAAAGACTCTATTGTTTCAATTGAAAAAATTACTGGCGATTATAAAAAAGGGGACAAGGTATCCTTTGACAAAGTCCTCTTAGTTGATGATGGTAAAAACACCACTATAGGCACACCATATATTGCTGGAGCTAAGGTAGATGCGGAGATTACTGAAATTGGCCGAGCAAAGAAAATTCTTGTTGTAAAATACAAACAAAAGTCTCGATACCTACGAAGGAACGGCCACCGACAGCCATTCTTCAAAGTAAAAATAACTTCTATCCAGTAGTAGATTTTGGCGAAGTCTTATAGGTGCACTTTTAGTATCGCCAAAATTCACTACTGGATTCTATAAAATAACTCCGACGTACGTCGGAGTTATTTTAACCTCTATTATGTAGAGCGTTTTTTATTGTGTCATTGTCTGAGTATTCAAGCTCTGTGCCGGTGGAAAGCCCTCGTCCGAGTGAGGACATTTTTATTCCAATTTTCTCCACAAGCTCTTTGAGCTGACTTCGGATGTAAAAATCAGTATGGTCACCTTGAGGTGAAAGTGAAAATGCCAAAATTATTTCAGTAAGATGGTTCTTTTCCTTTTCAATTTTATTTTGTAGCTCTGTAATACGAACCATGCTCCTAGTGTTTTTCTCTACAATAGGCACCAAACCTCCCAAGATAAAATATCTTCCATTATATGCTCTACTTTTCTTTACACTTTCTAGGTCAGAGTCCTTTTCAACAACCATGATTGTCGAAATATCAGTGTTAGGGTCTCTACAAATTTCGCAAAGTTTTTCATTATTCTGGTTAATAACAAAAAATTTAAAACACTCTTTACATTGAGTAATTTGCTTTTTTAAATCTAAAATAGACTTAGATAAATTATTTGCATACTCACCATTCCTTGCCATCAAGTAGTATACAAAGCGCCTAGCCTGTCTCTGACCAATTCCTGGGAACTCCTTAAAAATTTCTGTAAGTTTGTCTATTGAATCCATTCAGTTTAATAATATTTTTCTAAAAATCGTCAAGCTCTTTGTCTATCATCGAGGCTGAAAATTCACTTATGTTACTCTTCTCCAAATCAAGGAAAGTCGTAGTCTTTTCATCAAAGTATAAGTCAACCTTGCCGGTAGGCCCATTTCGATGTTTTTCAATCAATATCTCTGCAATGTTTGTTCTTTCTGATTCGTCTTTACCTTTGTCTTCACGGTGAATAAACATAACCACGTCCGCGTCCTGCTCGATAGATCCTGAGTCACGAAGGTCAGATAGGCGAGGTTTACCGCCACGGGACTCCACAGCACGAGAAAGCTGTGATAGCGCCAGTACTGGCACATCGAGCTCCTTTGCGAGGCTTTTGAGCGAGCGAGAAATTTCCGTAACTTGGTTAACCATTGAGTCATAATTTTTACTTGTAGTCATAAGCTGAAGGTAGTCCACGACAATTAAATCTAATTCCTTTTCAGCCTTCCATCTTCTTGCTATTGCCTTCATTCTTACGATAGAGTTTCCAGCTTGGTCATCTATATAGATCCTGCCTTTAGCAAGCCTATCCATTGCGTCTCTTATCCTGCCAAAGTCATGTTCGATATGAAGGCCTTTTCCTGTGCGGATTCTCCATGCATCTACTCTACTTTCAGCTGAAAGCATTCTGTCTACTAATTGTTGTGCGGACATTTCAAGTGAGAAGACTCCAACAGCCTTTCCGTGTACAAGGGACGCCTTTCTTGCCATGTCTAGCGCAAGGGTTGTTTTACCTACAGATGGACGTGCAGCCAATATGATTAGGTCGGATTTTTGCAAGCCAGATAGTATTGAGTCTAAGTCTCTGAATCCTGTCGATATTCCACGAAGTGCATCTGAATGTTCGTGCAACTTTTCAATACGCTCAAATGCCTCAGGTAGTGCATCCTTTAAATTCACATACTTCTGGTTCTTAGGAGAGGAGACGACACTAAAAATTTTCTTTTCGGCTAAATCCAAAATATCGTCCATATGGTCGTCGCCTTCTTCAAATGCTAGCTCTGACACAAAGTCTGCTGCCTCTATTAAACTTCTTAAAATAAACTTTTTTTGCACAATGTCTGCGTAGTGTCGAACGTTCGTTGAAGAGGGAACAACATTTACAACTTCAGCTAAATATTTGTTACCACCTATAACATCAAGCATTTTCTTTTCACTGAGCTTTGTGGAGAGAGAGAGCATGTCGATGGGCTCATTTTTAGAGTAAAGGTCAAGCATCGCTCCAAAAATCATTTTGTGTTTTTGAACATAAAATGAATCCGGAGTAAGCACATCCTCAACTTCTTGCAGAGCATCTTTTCGTAGCATTATGGAGCCTAATACAGCTTTTTCTGACTCTATGCTTTGAGGAGGAATGCGGACTGCTCTTGTGTTTACTTGATTGTTGTTTTTTACCACCTACCTATATTAGCACATTGCAAATTTGGTCAAAGTAAAAAATATAATAATAGTGTTATTAATATGTGGATAGACTTATGCTATAATGCCAAAATGAAAAAAAGAATGCTCTCAGGTATACAGCCCTCAGGCAAGGCCCATATTGGGAACTATTTTGGCGCAATGAAGCAGTTCGTAGACTTACAAGATGAGTACGAAAGTTTTGTATTTATTGCCGACTATCATGCGCTTCACACTCTAAAAGACCCTAAGCAAATGAAAGAAAATATTATAAATGTTTTACTCGATTATTTAGCTATTGGGCTTGATCCAAAAAAAGTTACTCTTTACAAGCAAAGTGACATTAGTGAACATACAGAGTTGACTTGGATTTTTGATACTTTAGTTACAATGCCATACCTAATGCGTGCTCATGCCTTTAAGGATTCAGAAGCGAAAAATAAAGAAATAGATGTAGCCACATTTAATTATCCTGTTCTTATGGCTACTGACATCTTAATGTATGACCCAGATGTCGTGCCAGTAGGAGCTGATCAAAAACAACATGTCGAAATCACTCGAGATATCGCAATCAAATTTAACAATGCCTTTGGGGAAACATTCAAACTGCCTGAACCAATGATTATCAAAGACGTTGCAGTTGTTCCAGGCACAGATGGACAAAAGATGTCAAAAAGTTATGGCAACACAATTCCACTTTTTGCAGAATATGATGAAATAAAAAAGTGTGTGATGAGTATTGTTACTGATTCGGGCTCTGATGTGCCTACCAATGTGTATGCTATACACAAGCTCGTTCGACCTGAAAGCGAGCTCAAGGAACTTTATGATGCAAATAAAGGCAAGTATAAAATCCTAAAAGAAGCTCTGATTGAAGATTTGGAGAAATTTATTGCACCTATGCGTGAGAGGCGTAAAGAATATGAGAAAGATATCCCAAAAGCCTTAGCAATACTTAAAGCAGGGGGAGAAAAGGCTAAAGCTATAGCCAGCGCTAAAATGGCCAAAGTACGGGAGAAAATAGGTGTTAATGTTTATTAAGGTGTGCTAATATCAATGCAATTATGAAAAACCGAATTTATATTAAAGACTTAAGCGAGCAAGTAGGTAAGGAGGTTATTATTGCTGGATGGGTAAATGTACGTCGTGACCAAGGTAAAATGGTATTTTTTGATATGCGAGATATGACCGGAATTGTTCAGTGTATAACTTTGCCAAATCACGAAGAGGCAATAAATCAGGCAAAAGATGTAAGGCTTGAATGGGTGCTAAAAATTACAGGCCTTGTAAACAAGCGCCCCGAAAGAAATATAAAAGTTGGTGTATTAAACGGAGACATTGAGCTTGAGATAACAAACATCGAGGTACTGTCTGAAGCAGTGCCACTGCCATTTGACATGTCACTAGACGGTTATAACCTTGAGCTTACTACAGAGCTTGATAACAGAGCACTGGTCTTAAGACAGCCCAAAGTGCAAGCAGTCTTTAAAGTAGAGGAAACAATTATTGACTCTTTCAGAGAGTTTATGAAAAAAAATATGTTTTTTGAATTTCAAGCACCGTCCATTACTCCTGCTACGGCTGAGGGTGGCGCAGAGGTTTTTCAAGTAGATTACTTTGGCAAAAAGGCATTTCTCTCACAGTCACCACAGTTATACAAGCAAATAGTTATGACTGCATTTGAAAGATGCTTTTCAGTAAACAAAGTTTTCCGTGCTGAGCCATCCTCAACTACAAGGCACTTGACTGAAGTGGTATCACTAGACGCTGAGATGAGCTTTATTGATTCATGGATGGATGTACGTGATATGGCTGAAGAAACTGTACGATACATATTAAAACAAGTTGAAATAAAAAATAGTGAACACTTAAAACTACTAGGTGCTACATTGCCTACAATGATAGATAAGACTCCAACACTTTCACTTACTGAGGTACAACAGAAAATATATGAGAAATATGGCAGGGATGTACGTGGAGAAAAAGATACAAACCCAGAGGATGAAAGACAAATTTGTGAGATCATAAAGGAGGAAACTGGATCTGATTTTGTCTTTATCTATGGGTATCCAACTCGCCAGAAACCATTTTATGTTTATCCAAATCCGGAGAAGCCTGAAGTGAACGAAGGCATGGACTTAATCTGCCGTGGGGTTGAGTGGCTTTCCGGTGGCAGAAGAATCAATGACTACAAACAACTGTTGGAACACATAAAAATCTGGGAGATGAATCCAGAAAAGGTTAAAATGTTTCTAGAGGCTTTTAAATATGGTGTACCACCAGAAGGTGGTTTTGCCTTTGGCGCTGAGCGCATGACTATGCAAATTCTTGGTCTTAAAAATATCCGTGAGGCCTGTATCTTTCCTAGGGACATGAACAGAATTGACGGTAGATTAAACGAAGAAGGCTACTAAATGAAATGTGCCATCAAGGGTAAAGTTATAAGAGGGGATGGCTATGGTAGGAAGATAGGTTTTCCTACCATCAATATCGACCGACGTGCTTTTTTAAAGTTACAAAAGAAACCAAAATTTGGCGTTTATGCCGGTGAAGCAACTATTTTGAAGATGAAATTTAAAGCAGGAATAGTTATTGGTCCATTAGACAAGAAAGGCTTGCCAAAACTTGAGGCTCACTTAATTGGATATAAAGACGATGCTTACGGCAAAAAAGCAATACTGGAAACAAAAAAGTTCTTAAGAAAGTATAAAAATTTTAATACTGAAAAGGCATTAATTATTCAGATAAAAGAGGACTTAAAAAAACTATGAGCGAAAAACAAATTTCTTATTCAGGATCAATTCTTATTATTACGGCAGCGCTCCTGTGGGCCTTTGACGGGGTAATACGTAGGTATTTGTACACTTTACCTCCAATTAATATAATATTTTTTGAGCACTTGTTTGGCTTGGTGATACTACTACCTTTTGTCTATAAATACATTTTTAAAATCCGTTTTACAAAAAAGGAGTGGGTATTGCTTGCTATTATCTCGATACTTAGTGGTCTTTTGGGCACACTTTGGTTTACTACAGCGCTTTTAAATGTGCACTTCATATCTTTTTCTGTTGTTTTCCTACTACAAAAGCTTCAACCTATTTTTGCTATCACTACTGCGGGAATATTTTTGAAAGAAAAGATGGACAAGCGATACATAGTATGGGCAGTGCTTGCTCTTGTCTCCGCATATTTCGTCACCTTTAAGGATGGCATTGTAGACTTTAATACTGGCGAGGAGGTTGTTATTGCCGCTTTATATGCACTAGGGGCAGCCTTTGCTTGGGGAAGCTCTACTACTTTTTCAAAAATGCTTTTAGGCAAAGTTACGGCGGAAGTAAGTACTTTTTACCGGTTCTTGTTTACTACCTTCCTTGCATTACCGCTTATATTTATATTTAAAGCTAGTTCATCCATAAGTACAATTACATTAGGTCAAGTAGGACTCTTTACCCTAATAGCGGTCTCCACTGGTATGGTAGCACTGCTTATTTATTATCGAGGCCTTGCAAAAACCCCCGTACACATAACGACAATTCTTGAGCTTACTTTTCCATTTATCGCTGTACTTATCGACATGTATTTGTACCACACTACGCTTTCACTCTCGCAGTGGATTGCATCATTTGTATTGGTGTTTGCGATATATAAAATAGCTCGTTTGCGTGAAAGTATTTCAAAGTAAGGTATAATAAATTTATGAATAAACTACTAAAAAAGAAGTGTGTGCCGTGTGAGAAAAAAGGTATAAAACCTTTTACAAAATCCGAGGCCAAGGATTACTTGGAGCAAGTTTCAGATTGGAAACTTGCGGAAGACAGTCTTCCGCAAAATAAAAAAGCATTTAAAATCTCGAAAGAATTTAAGTTTAAAGATTTTATTGGCGCTATTAACTTTGTAGACAAAGTTGCAGAGGTGGCTGAAATGGAGGGGCACCATCCGGATATACATGTATTTTATAATCGCGTTATACTGGACCTCTCTACTCACTCCATTGGCGGACTAACAGAGAATGATTTTATACTTGCTGCAAAAATAAACGCTGGGAGTTACCGCTAAATAAAATCCCCGCAGGTGATGTGCCTACGGGAATCAGTTTTCCTGATTGGATATACTTAATGTCCCCAGGTTCCGGTTTGGGTGGTTACGGTAGTACTACTACCACATGCTCCACCTCTTTTGTTTTTAAACATGGTAAAAGAGCGTTAAAAAAATTAAAGTCTTGGAACACCCAAAACCCCTTCTCACTTGAGAAGGGGTTGGTTTCGAGAGTGTGAAATTTACAAGCTCAAATACAATCCTTTCCCAAGTGGGTTAAGATTGTGATGATGCCCGCTTGCATTAGCTATGCTAAAAGCATTGCGGGCAAAAAACTTTGGAGTTGTATTAAATATGAATTTCATTTGCCTGTTCACTTTAGCAAAACAGGTTGTATAGTCAAATGTGGATAAACCCGCACACTTACTTTTTTGAAGTTTTTAAAAACGCTCAAAGAGTATCAAAAAAATAAGTATGTGGGTAAAAAATAAACGCCCCTAGATTTTTGGGGTCTGGGGCGCTGGGTCTTTTTTGGGGTTATTTGTCGAAAAAAACTCCTCGGGAGTTGGTTGGATTTTTTGTTTGAATTCAAATTGAAATTCAAAGCCATCGTCTTCCCAAACTACAGGCGGTGTCGCCTTTTCAGTTTTATCGACAAAAAACAAGGTGATATCTTCCTGTTCTTCCATTTTTTAATTTTAATAAGGTACAAAAAAACTTTTGAGGACTCGAACCTTATCAAGCCCTCTGAAGTTATTTCGTTCTAACTCTTTATATTTTTCATATCATCTATTTCTTTTGCTAGTCTCATTTGTAAGGTATACACTTCAATAAATCCGGCGCTATTATTCACGTTAAAATCATAACCCTCGCTGTTGTTAAACGACGTATACGAAAGTGCATTTGGAGAGGTGAGTGCTACTACAGTGGTGTTGCCTTTATAAAGGCTTATGGTAACTTCTCCGGTAACACGCTCATTTACAGAGTCATTGAAAGCATTTATTGCCTCCATTGACTGGTCATACCAGAGTGCCCCATAGCACATATAGCCCCATTTTGTGTCCATGGTCTCCTTTAGCTCGTTGAGTGCTCTGGTGGACACATATTTCTCTAAATTTCTATGCGCTTCGATAATAACATGTGCACCAGGATGTTCATAGACTCCTCTGTTTTTGAGCCCTACTAAACGATCTTCAAGCAAATGTACTGTACCCACGCCGTGTGCTCCCGCTATTTTGTTTAAGTTAATTATAAGTTCGTGAAGAGGTAACTTTTTACCATTGATAGCAGTCGGAATTCCTTTTTCGAAAGAAAGCTTTACGAGCTCTGCTTTATCGGGCGCATTTTCTGG
>CAYZOL010000007.1:0-4568 GCA_964480325.1 uncultured Candidatus Saccharibacteria bacterium
CTACATAAAGTGTTTTTCTCATGTTGGTAATTGTATCAAAATCCCGAATGCAAGCAAGCTACAAAAAACGAACGAAGAAATTTAAAATATGTGAAAGTACAGAATCAATTAATGAAGGGGTGTAGTCTTTCGGATCAAACAGTGTAGTTTCTTTTTTCCACTTAGCGACAATACTTTCAAGCTTCCCTAAGGTATCTTGATCTTTAAAAAAGACCCCTATCTCAGAATTAAGTTCGAAAGAAAGGAAGTCTAAATTCTGTGAACCCACTATCGCCTCTCTCCCATCGACAATCATAAGCTTGGCATGATTCATAAATGGCTCTAGGTAAAAATTTACCCCAAGTTTCCCTGCGCGATACATATAAAAATAATTCGCCTTGTTCATAATGTCGTAGAAACTTTCTTCTACACTTTTCGGCACTAAAATATTTACCTCCACTCCTCGTAAAATTGCCTGGTGCAAATGGGCCAAAAGCCAGCGCTTGGGCATGAAGTACGGCGTGACCAAAGTAATTCTGGTTTTTGCTTCATTTATATGTTTTTTATAAGCAGTTTTTAAGCCAAATTTATTTTTTAGTGGTGAATGACTGACCACCCATGTCTGCGTCTTGTGGAAAAATACTTTTTTATTTTTTATAGCTATCTCTATATCATGACCACCAGCATTTACATAGTCCCTGGCAAAGAGTCTGACTACACGCTCAACTATCTTACCCTCAATCCTTACCATTAAGTCTGTCCACATTTGGGCGCTTTTGTGAATGTTCACCCCGCCTAAAAATGCTACCCGCTCATCTATGATTAAAATCTTTCGATGAAGCCTGTGTAAGAATTTACTTAAAAAAATAACCTCCGCTCCGGAGGCTCGGAGTCTTGCGACAGAATCATTACTCAAACTCAAGCTCCCAAAGGAATCCAAGATAATCCGAACTCGCACACCCTCCTTGGCCTTTCTTTCTAACACACTAAAGAAATTATACTCCGACATATCATCACTAAAAATGTACATTTCCATGTAGATTGATTCCCGCGCAGACATCATGGCCCCGAGCATCGCTTCCCATGATTTTTCTGAATTTGTAAAAAATTTTTGAGACATATGATACATTATACCTTAAGGGCCCATAGTTAAGTGGTATAACGCGTCCATGGCATGGATGAGGCCGGAGTCCGATTCTCCGTGGGTCCACAAGTGATTAAAATAGCAACTGCTTGCTATTTTAATCTTCATTCTCTTCCTCTAAATCCTTTGACTTTATCCTACCTCTCACTTCTTTTAAGAGTGGCTCTATCCCTTCAGAATCGTCTTCCTCAATATTTTCACCCATGTTTCTAAATTTCTCTAGCGCTTTTTCTCTAGCTTCTAGAACTTCCTGAAATTTATTTGAAAGCTCGCGTGCTTTTTGCTTCTTCTTGTTATATTTTTCCTTTGCGGAACTATTTTTTTGGATTTCTTCATTATTAACTACTTCTGCCTCCTTTTCAGACACTTCGCTAGTTTGCTCAAGCGTATTTTGCTTCAACTGAAGCTCTTTTTGTGTATCCTCTACTTTGCTTTGTTCTATAGCAGCATCCTCTTTGTTTTTTTCTTCAATCTTTTTTAATTCCTCTTCAAAAGAATCAGCTCTTTTTTTGAAACCTCTTTCGAGCTTTGTTCTTGTTTCGACGTCTAACTTTCCATCTTCTGCTAACTTCTCTGCTTCTTTTAGCCTTAGCTCTGCAATACTGGCATTAACTTGTGCCTTTGCTTCATCGGTAAATGCAAAGAAGGTTTTTATTTCTTCGTTTACTCCTGTCTTTACTGGATAAAGCACATCACCCGGAAGTGCCTTTGATGCTAGGGTAGATGTCCCCGCTGATCCGATAACAATTATTAAAACAAAAGCCGCAACGGCCACCCGCCAACCAGTAAACAAAAATCTCAATCCATTTGTAACTTTGGCTGTTTTGGTTTTTAGAGGATGCCTCCAAATAAAAGCTCTTAACTCTCTTAGGATCTCATCCTTTTCAGACTTTGAAAGTCTTATATTTTTAGCATTATTAAAAAATTTTTCTATATCCTTTTCCATAAAATTATTTAGTGGTTTTTTTCAAAAATATCTCTTAGTTTTTTTATTGCCCTGTGTATCCTAACCGATGCTACGTTTTCAGAAATCTTGAGCACCTTTGCTATATCTCCTACACTCATGTCATCAATGAAACGCATTTGTATCACCTCACGATGCAGCTCATCTAACAAACTAAGCTTGTCAGCAACTTCACGAGCAACAGCGACATCTTCAGTATTGTCATTTGAGGGAACTTCTGTCATAAAATTTTCTTCCCCCATTTTATCCAAGGACAAACTTTTTTTCTTTCTTATGTCATCTACTATGATGTTATGTAATAACCTGTATAAAAAGGCTCGCAAATTATCTACCTTTTTACCCTCAGATAGGTACACCCATGTCCTGGTATATGCTTCCTGCACAAAATCCTTTGCTCTTTCCCTGTCATATACCTTAAAATAGCAATATCTAAAGAGTGCATCAGCGTGCTCGTCGTAAGCTTTTAAGAATTTTTCTTCCATTTCATGTTCCATTGTGTATGTCGTATTAGATACCTAAATCTTACAATAAAACAAGGTATAAAGCATACTAGAGATTTTGTTTCTCCCAGAGTTCATAAAACCGCCCTTTTCGAGCATAGAGTTCATCAAAACTACCAGACTCAACAATCCTCCCCTCCTCAAGCACCAGTATCTTGTCCATCTCTTTTATTGTGGTTAATCTATGAGCAATAACAACCGCAGTTACATTTTCGAAAAATTTATGAAGTGAGTCGCGTATTTTCTCCTCTGACTCAAGGTCCAAATGCGAGGTGGCCTCGTCAAGAAGTAATATTTCTGGTTGCTTAAATACAGCTCGAGCAATGCCCAGCCTCTGCCTTTCCCCACCTGAGAGCCTTATACCCTTCTCTCCAACCAGAGTATCAAGACCCTCCGGAAGTTTACCTACCAACTCCCTAATATGAGCAGTCTCAATTGCCTGATTTAAAAGAGCTTGATCATCCCTCTCTTTTTCATTGGTAATTGTAATATTATCTTTAAGAGAAAAGTTAAAAACTTCTGTGTCTTGTAGCACCACCGAAAGGCGCTTGAAATATGAGCTAGTTTTCACATTCTTGACTGAGACCTCGTCAAACAAAATATCCCCGTTGAATACTTCTCTTTCTTTTAGTAAAAGCTTAAACAAAGTTGACTTGCCAGCTCCAGAGAGTCCAACAAGACCAACTTTTTCACCTTTTTTAATTTCAAAGGACACACTGTCGAGAACTCTATTTGCTGCATAAGAAAAAGAAACATCTTTAAAGGAAATTTTTTTCCAATCTGTTGGAAATTCAACTTTCCCAAATTCATTTTCAATATTTATCGGCTCATTCATTATTTTTTTCATTCGAGCAATGCTGACCTTATTTATACTGAAGTCCACACTGCTACTTGATAACTCATCAATTGCAGTAGTTAGGTCATTGAAATAGCTATTAAACAAAACCAGAAAGCCAAGTTCATAATGGCCATTTATGACCCCGTGAATAATAAACAAAATGATGCCAGTTTTAAAGACACCTGTAAGAAAAATCATATAGGATATCCTAGACTGATACCAATAAATTCTTTTGCGTATTTTTTGAAAAAGCTCAGTACCAATTTTAGAAAGGTATCCCTCAATGGTATTAGCCATGGACATTACTTTTATTGTCTTGATGTTGTTAATGCCCTCGAATAGTAGGCCACTAAAATTCTCTTCTTCAATATTAACTTCACGAGAAGCATTCCTGGCTTTGCTCTGCATATGTCCAGATATAAAAAAGTAGATAATGCAAAACAAAAGTACAAGCAGTAATACCGTAGTATCAAATTGAGAAATAATTATATTGATAAAAACCAAATTCACAATTACTGATACCATATAGCCAAACCAAATTCTTACAATGGCTTCATAGCCACGACCAGCATTCTGAATTCTTTTTAATTTATTGCCGGAATTTTCCCTTTCGTGCCAAGCCATATCTAGCTTAAACATGTGATGCACCGCTTCTAGGCTTGCATCAATACCTATTTTCTCACCTATACCAAAACCAATTTTTTTAGAAAAATAATTTGCAACCGCACGTACGGACATTGCCAAGAGCCAAAGAGCTAAAATGGTATAGATTTTGTCGAGTGGTTGGCCTGCTTCATATTTTGTTAAATAATCCACTATCATTGCAAAAGCAAAGGCCGGATAAAGCGAAGCCAAGTCACGAATTACTCGTATAAATGTAGCAAACCAAAAATGACCTCGATAGGGTCTCACGAAGTACAAAATATCCCTCACTAATTGCCAGGAAGAATATTGCATTTTTTCCTTGTCCGCAGATGTTTGCATAAGACGTTTTAGTACCTAAGAAAACTAAACAATAAAATCCCAAACAATGGGATTCGATATTCTGGTGGACTTAGGATACCATTTTTGGAACCGATTTGCCACAGAATGTGATTATTTAATGATGATTATGAGAGAGTATGAAGCAGATAAAAAGGTTGC
>CAYZOL010000007.1:4578-20185 GCA_964480325.1 uncultured Candidatus Saccharibacteria bacterium
CCTGCCACCTCCTCATTGCAAATGAGGCGCTCTAGCCAGATGAGCTAAGGGCCCAGTGATTAAAATATTCTATATTATTTAATAAATAATGCAACAACTACTCTACCCTGTTCACTTTTCCACAGTCCCTTTTGACAATACCCTCTAGGGGGTATACACTGGATTTATGAAAACTCAAAAGCAAAAGTTAGTACAAAGATTAAAAATAATCGAGGGCCAAGTTAGGGGGTTGCAGAAAATGCTCGAGGAAGATAAGTATTGTATCGATATCATCACTCAAACATCTGCTATCAAGCAAGGGCTGTCAAATGTCGAAGATGCCCTACTCGAAGGGCATCTCGGCCACTGTGTGGTCAACCAAATCAAAAAGGGTGAAACCACCAAAGCCACTGGCGAAATTTTAAAAGTTTATAAGCTTAAAAGAAAATAATTATGAGTAGAGAAACTTTTAGGGTAAAGGGTATGCACCCCGATACCAAAGCAGAGCTTGGTACGGGGCAAGCTGCGCTAAAGACTGAGGTCATTCGAGTAAAGGGCATGCACTGTGCAAGTTGTTCTGTTATGATCGAAAAAGAGCTTAATAAAACAGACGGTGTAGAAAAAGCAGAGGTAAACTATGGCACCGAGACAGCCAAGATTTCTTATGACGAACACAAGACCAATCCACACCACCTTTCAGAAAAAATTGAAAAGCTTGGCTATACGCTCGAGATCCCCCAGACAGCTAAAGAAATGAGCATGCTTGCCCGCCATAGCCTTGGCGAAGGTGGGAGCGAAGATGAGCCTGCCTCTTCGGCAGACAGGCACAAAGTCCACTTGGGGTTAGGGCAATCCAAGGATGAAAAACAAAAAGAACTAAAAGACATGAAAGCTAAAATCATGTCTGTCCTACCTATTGCAGTCTTCTCTATCTTTGTAATGGGTTGGGAAATTCTCGCCCAGTTTTCTTTAGTGCCAATGATGTCTCTTACTATTTATGAATTCTTCCATCACTTACTACCGATACTTGCCACATATACTTTATTCATTGTAGGCAAGCCATACCTTTTAGGCTTCTACAGGTTTCTAAGGTACGGCAAAGCAAACATGGACACCTTGATAGGTATCGGCACATCAGTCGCCTTTTTGTATAGCTTCATCGTTACTGCCTTCGAGGATAGCCTGCGCCCATACATCAACGTCGAACACACTTACTACGATATTACTATTGTGGTTATTGCCTTTATTGCGCTCGGAAAATATCTAGAGGTGAAGTCTAAAGTAAAAACCGGCGACGCCATAGAAAAACTCCTAAACCTCCAAGCTAAAACAGCCCTTGTAATGCGTGACCCCGAAGGAAAGCCAGCTTCCTACGGGGCAGGCGGTAAAGAGGTAGAAATATCTGTTAGTGATGTTATGCATGGCGATATCGTCATAATCAAACCAGGTTCAAAAATACCAGTTGATGGATTAATAATCGAAGGTAGCTCATTCGTCGATGAATCGATGATCACTGGTGAGCCAATGCCGGTTAAAAAAGAAGTGGGTGCCAATGTCGTCGCTGGAACCATAAACACCAGTGGGTCATTCAAATTCAAAGCGACAAAAGTTGGTTCTGAAACAATGCTCGCCCAAATAATAAAAATGGTAAAAGAAGCTCAGGCCTCACGCGCACCTATTCAAGCCTTGGCGGATAAAATTTCCGCAGTTTTTGTACCTATTGTCCTTGTGCTTTCATTTGTGGCACTGGGGTTGTGGCTTTCTATCGGCACGCAATACTTGGGGTTCTCTCAAGCACTTTCATACGGACTTGTGTCATTTGTGGGGATACTTGTCATCGCTTGCCCGTGTGCACTGGGTCTCGCTACCCCTACCGCCATAATCGTGGGTGTGGGTAAAGGTGCACGTGAAGGCATATTAATCAAAGATGCGAGCGCGCTTGAAAAACTGCATAAAGTAAACACCGTGGTCCTAGATAAAACCGGCACAATAACCGAAGGTAAGCCTAGCTTGGTGCATGTAGAAATTCTTGCGAAAGAGGTCGGACATCAAGGGGACCCAATGTCCGACCTCGGGGAGCAAGAATTAATTTCCCTACTCGCCTCTCTTGAAAATAAATCCGAGCATCCTATGGCTCATGCCATAGTAAACTACTCAAAGGCTAAAAGTATTGAGATAAAAGAAGTCGAGAATTTCGAAAACATTGAAGGTAAAGGTATTAAAGGTAAAATTAGTGGCACCACATACTTTGCCGGGAACCTCGCTCTAGTGAATGATCTTAAAATAAATCTAGATAGGGCGAAGATTCTAAAGCATGCCGAAGAAGGCAAAACCCCTATAATCTTAATGACTGAGGGCCAAGTTTTGGGGTTCTTTATGGTGGCAGATAAAATAAAGGACACGGCCAAAGAAGCCGTAGCCAACCTGCACAAGCTCGGTATCAAGGTAGTGATGCTAACCGGCGACGAAGAGAAAACCGCTCGCTACATAGCCAACCTCGCTGGCATCGACGAAGTCGTCGCCCACGTGCTACCCCATGATAAGCTTGCTAAAATCAAAGAATTACAGGCACAGGGCCGTATAGTTGCCATGGCTGGCGATGGAGTCAACGATGCTCCAGCCTTAGCTCAAGCTGATGTAGGTATAGCCATGGCCACAGGCACTGATGTGGCTATAGAGTCTGCAGGGATTACACTTTTATCTGGTGATATTTCTAAACTCGTTAAAGCCATAAGACTTTCGAAAATCACTATGCGAGGCATCAAGCAGAATCTTTTTTGGGCATTCTTCTACAACATACTCGGCATTCCACTTGCTGGCGGGCTCTTCTACCCTATTTTCGGCTGGTTACTTAATCCTGTTTTCGCAGGGCTGGCTATGGCTATGTCTTCGGTATCAGTCGTCGGTAATTCTCTTCGCATTAAGAATAAAAAATTATGATTTCACAAAGACTTAAAAATATTTTTGTATTATCAATACCAGTATTTATTGCACATGGACTAGAAGAGTATTTGACTGGCTTCTATAATACAGACTCACATATAAAGTTTATTTTCGGATACCTAAATACTTTACCAAATCCACAAGCGACATTTCTGCTTTTCCAAATCATGTTATGGCTTGCCCTCATAGTCTTTGCTTTTTTGATTTCAAATGGAAAATGGCGATTAGGGTTAATGGTAATTCCAGGATTAATTTACATTTATGAACTCCATCATATCTTTAAAGCATTTTCAGTAGGTAAATATTATCCAGGTTTAATTACCGCTCTGGTATTCCCCATTATCGTCTTTTTATTTTGGAAAGAATTATTGAAAAATTATAAAAGTCGAAAATTATTAGCGTAAATATTATTAATTAAAATTATGAAATTATCAAAAGTGCTTCATGTTTTAAGTGTCATTGCAGGGTTTTGGGGAATACTCGCATTGGCAGGCGCGTGGCTGGCAGGAGAAAATGGTACAATCTGGGGATTCTCACAACAACATTGTTTCTATGATGCTATCGTTATGGTCCTTCTTGCTATCTGGTCACAACTCGGAGCGATGCACCACATGATGTTGGAAAAGAATGGAGAGATTGTTTAGTTGAAATTATTAACTTATTATTAACTCAGGAAAATTTATGAAAGAACAAAATAAATTAGAAAAATTAGAAGGTGGTGTTGCTAATGTTGAGATTCCTCATCAGGCGCATGCAATTGAAGCTGTAAATACTTTTATCCGAAATAATTTTGATTTTGGGAACAGCAAAGGACTGAAGCCAATGAAAAAAGAACTAAAAGAAAAGTACAGAAACCTGAAGGATACTGGTATTGCAAAAATATCAGTGCTAAATTTTCTTCGGGACAAAACAATCGAATTGCTTGAAAAGCAAGAATTCAATGAACAGACTGTAACTATCCAAAATATAGCAAAAATAGCTGGTGTGGATTTGGAGACTGATAAAGGTTATGTTGAAAGTTTTAGAAATAACCCAGATTCTAAAAAAGAAGACATCTGGCAGGCTTACAACAAAATAATTTTTGATTAGGGGGTTATAGAATATTAAAGATTATTAAAAAGTAATAAATAAAATATTATGATGTATGGATTATTTAATGGTTATGGAGGTTGGAGTAATATGATGGGTTGGTTTGGTGGTGGAATCATGATGCTCTTGTTTTGGGGCTTGATAATTTGGTTTGTAATATATCTAGTAAGAGGTAAAGGTCACCATATGTGTGGGCATGATGGCCACAAAGAAAGTAAATCCTCCCTTGATATTTTGAAAGAACGATATGCCAAAGGAGAGATAAATAAAGATCAGTTCGAATCAATGAAAAAAGATATAAGTTAAAATATATGAATCTAAGAAACAAAGATGTATTAATCATTATAGGAGTGGTTCTCGGTACAATTTTTTTGATATCAGTCATGGTGTATATTGAGAACTCTGGAAGAGAAACCGCAAAACAAAGACTCTCATTAGAGCCATTGGGAGAAAGAATTCCAGAAATGCCATCACCCCATGTCAAAGAAAATGAAAACCATGCACCTTATAACTCAAACCCCCCAACCTCAGGCCCACATCTAGGTGATAAAGTTGCTGGGCCTGGGATAAAAAACAAACAACTAGCAGATGAACTAGTTCTGCATAGCTTAGAACACGGGGCAGTGGTTTTGTGGTACAAATCGGACTTGCCAAATGAAAAAGTAGCCAAAATCAAAGATGTATTTCAAAGTGCTTCAGGCAAAAAGATTATGCTCCCCCGCGAAGGTTTAGACGCACCTGTTGCTTTGACCTCTTGGGGTTATTTGCTAAAGTTGGAATCAATTGATGAAAAAACGATTAAGGAATTTATAGAAATTAACAATAATCGCGCGCCAGAAAATGCACCGATTTAATTTATGCAAAACGAAAATCTAAAAAAATACACTTTCCATGTGCACGGTATGCATTGCAATGCATGTGTACTCCTAACTGAAAGCGAGATCAAAAATCTGCCCGGTGTTACAAGCGCTAAATCAAGTTTGAAAAATCACAGCATAGAAGTTACTGGAAACTTTGGCGACAAAACACCTGAAGAAATCGCCAAAGAACTCACTGTCCCGGTTGCCCCACATGGCTATAGTATAGAAATAGAAAAGCAAGAAAAGAAAGTAAATTGGGGCGAATTCAAAACCGCGGTGCCTATAGCGCTTGCCTTTGCACTCTTATTCGTGGCACTGCAAAAGCTCGGGATTGTAAACCTAGTTAGTGGCGAAAATGTTGGTTATGGTACGGCTTTTGTTATTGGTATCATCGCATCACTATCAACTTGTATGGCGGTAGTCGGTGGATTAGTATTATCTGTCTCAGCTAACTTCGCAAAGGAAGGCGATGCCGTTAGGCCTCAAATATTTTTCCACCTTGGGAGACTCGTATCATTTTTTATTCTAGGTGGAGTAATAGGCGCGCTCGGTCAAGCATTCACGCTCAACACTTGGGGTACATTTACACTAAATATTTTAATCGGGGCAATCATGCTCATTCTCGGGCTTAATCTCCTCGACACCTTCCACTGGGCGAAAAAACTACAACCCAGCATGCCCAAATTTTTAAGCTCTCGGGCACATAGTATTTCAAAATTAAATCACTCGCTCACTCCTGTACTTCTAGGTATCGCCACTTTCTTCTTGCCATGTGGGTTCACTCAGTCGATGCAAATCTATACCTTATCTACCGGTGGATTCACCGAGGGGGCACTCACTATGCTTTTCTTTGCTCTTGGTACCCTACCCGTCTTGGCGCTTCTTAGCTTTTCATCGTTTAGTATAAGTAACAATAAAAACCGTGGAATATTTTTCAAAACCGCAGGACTTGTGGTCATCCTCTTTGCCCTCTTGAATCTTATTAATAGTTTGGTCATAATAGGCCTCATACCTCCTATATTTAACTTCTAGCTAAACAACGCAAACACACCCAATGAAAACATCTTACGCATTTATCATCATAATACTGGTTATAGTTTCAGGAATTTTTTTGTTCTCGGGCAGTGGTGGGCAGCCCCCAGTACAAAATGCTAACAATGTAAAAATAGAGGATGGCAAGCAAATTGTCGAGCTAACTGCCAAGGGTGGATATATTCCAAGAGTAAGTCAGGCCAAAGCTGGTATGCCCACAGTTCTCCGCATTAATACCAAAGGGACCTTCGACTGCTCCTCTTCAGTTCGTATTCCAAGTATGAACATTTCAAAAAACCTTCCTCAATCAGGAGTAACAGATATAGATCTCGGCACGCAAGAGGCAGGCACTCTCCTAGGCACTTGCAGTATGGGTATGTACCCATTTGAAATAATTTTCGAAGGCTAGAGAGTTTTGCATATTTTGTCTATAATTAGTTGTAAGTAAATCAATACCCATACGACTTATACAGTAAGCGTAGGCTGTTATTAAATTAATTTACATAAATATGCAATATAAAAATATATTCACACCAACTGCAGTAGTAGTTATGTTCCTTGCCCTAACTGGAGTAGTTTCCGCCTATGCGGAACAATCCGTTCCAGGTAGTTTGCTGTATAACATAAAAACACAAATCAACGAGCCTGTAGCAAGTGTCTTTGCGTTCACAAAAGAAGAAAAGACAGAGTGGAAAGAAAGGATTATTGAACGTAGACTCGAGGAAGCCCAAAAACTTATTTCAAACAACAGCCTTGATGAAGTTAAAAGAGTCGCCTTGGAAAACGAAATAAACAAAGAAGTAAATGAATTCAATTCAAGAATAAACGAATTAGCACAAATTAAAGACAAATCACTCGAGTCATCTAACATAAACATCAGGCTCCAAGCCTCACTTAACGCATACCAAAACGTACTGGAAAAGCTTTCAGGTTTAAGTGGCCTAGGCATTAGCGAAGATACAAAAAAAGAAACAGTAAAATTACTTGCCGCAGTCACAAGTGTAAATAATACTGTAAAGGATAACCACAAAAGTCTGGAGCAAAATATTGGAACAAGCACTCAAAACCAAGATGCGGGTACCGACACTCTTGCCACTGCAAGTGAAAAAATAAACGCAGCAAAAGAGTTACTAAATTCAATTAAGCTTGTTTATCAAAAAGAAAAAATGCGTATTTCTTTAAACATCCAAAATGAAATAAATAAAAATCTAGCAAAAGCAGAAGGGTCTTTGCAGGAAGCGCAAGATTTTATAAACACAAATAATTTTACAAACTCCACAACCAACTCCCAAATAGCAATTAGTGCCATTGGCTCGGCACGGTTATTGCTACTTTCAAACATAATAAATAGCGACATCAAAAAGGACATGGGTGTTACTGGTTTGGGCTTTGATGATGATATTTATAATGAAGAGGATGCGGAGGAAGATGATGAAGACGAGTACTATGAAACAGAAAAGAATGAAGAAAGGGGTTTCAGTGATGACGAATATGAGTATGATGATTAAAAATTAGTTGTTCATGAATATTTCACAGTAAGCATGTACACTATTATCGTGTAACATATATTAACGCATGAAAAAGGTAGTATTATCATTCATATTAATAGTTAGTTTTGCTGGATATACTTTATATACCCGTATTACTGGCAGAAGTGCCCCAGTCGCACTTACTCCAGAGCCCGACAAACCAAAGGTAGCTCTAACTCTGCCTAAGTATAGTAATACCAGTACTCAAACGACTTCCACTCCTCCTGCTACTTCTGTGGAAACACAAGTGACCCCTACAACCTCCCCCACCACAACACCAATTCAAACTCCAGCTACTATTCCTACCTCTACACCTACTCCTGTTTACGTGCCACCACCAATAATAAATACCGACAAATATAAAAATGGCACATACACTGGCGACAGTATCGACGCGTATTATGGATATGTACAAGTAAGTGTTACTATATCTAATGGCAAAATTGCGGATATACAATTCTTAGACTACCCTCAAGGCAGGTCTACTTCAGTACGTATTAACTCGCGCGCAATGCCTTACCTTATAAGTGAAACAATTGCCGTCCAAGATTCAAATGTAGATGGCGTTTCAGGAGCATCTTTTACAAGCAAGGCATACAGGCAATCCTTAGAGTCTGCCCTATCACAAGCAAGAACTTAAAATGAAACAAGTACAAATAATAATGGGCACACCAATAATTGTCGAAATAAAAAATGAGGAGGCCAGTCAGGACCTCTTTGATGAAGTATTTGATTATTTCAAATATGTGGATGAAAAATTCAGCACTTACAAAGACACCAGTGAGATCACCGCAATAAATAACAATCTAGTTGAGTATCATAGTATGAGTGAGGACATGAAAACAATTTTTAAGTTAGCTGAAGAAACAAAAAAAGAAACAAATGGATACTTTGATATAAAGACCTACCAAGGTAATTACGACCCTTCGGGTATTGTAAATTGATGGTCATTATAAAATGCGCCCAAAATTTTAAAAAAAAATAATGTAAAAAACTTTTATATCGAAGCAGGCGGTGACATAGAGACTTATGGCTTAAATGAGAAAGACCAACCATGGTGCATAGGTATCCAAAATCCTTTTTCAAAAAAAAGAGAGGTAATAAAGAAAGTTTATATTTCAAACGGTGCTATTGCCACCTCTGGTAACTACGTCCGTGGCAACCATATCTATAACCCAAAAGACAAAAATGACAAACTGGAGGATATTGTGAGCATGACTGTGGTGGGTCCAAATATTTTAGATGCTGACAAATACGCCACCAGTGCTTACGCCATGGGTAAAAACGGTATTTACTTTATTGAGGAGTTAGCAGGTTTTGAAGGATACGCCATTGATAAAAAAGGTGTCGCCACTATGACCACAGGATTTAATAATTGCACAGTACAACATTATGCTTAAATTTATTGATGACTTTTTAAATAAGACAACAATGTACAGGATAGTTTTGTACGTGCTGATCTTCTTTTTTGTGGTGGCCTTGGCATTGTCTCTATTCAGGCTCTTGCCGTACACCCCTTTTGACCTTATTGATTCTTTACTCATTATTTTATTTATATCCTGGTTATCAAACTTACTCTTCTCTTATGCATATAATGCACCTACAAATATAGAGTCTATCTACATTACCGCTTTTATTTTGTTTTTTATTATTACTCCTGCGCAGGGTGGTGTATATAGTGAGTTTTTACCTGTTGCTTTTTGGACCTCAGTCTGGGCAATGGCATCAAAATACATTTTTACTATTGGCAGGAAGCATATATTCAACCCCGCTGCCTTTGCTGTGGCACTAACTGCAATAACCATCAACCAGTCAGCTAGCTGGTGGATAGGCACTCCCAACATGCTGCCATTTGTATTGATAGGTGGCTTTTTAATTATCAGGAAAATCCGTCGCAACGACTTGTTCTTTAGCTTTACAGTCTCCGCTTTGGTCACAATATCAATAATGGCTCTTATAAATGGTGTAAATGCTCTAGACACCGTACTCGTTACCTTAAAAAACTCTGCATTCTTTTTCTTTGCTTTTGTAATGTTAACCGAGCCACTAACCTCCCCTACAACCAAGTGGCTACGTGTTGTCTTTGGAGTCATCGTTGGATTCTTTTTTACTCCGTCACTTATTATCGGCCCGTATTATGCTACTCCAGAGCTCGCGCTAATAATTGGAAATGTTTTTGCATACATTGTAAGCCCTAAGGAAAAGTTATTTCTAAAGCTAAAAGAGCGCGTACAAGTAGGCACTGATACATTTGACTTTGTCTTTGCTAAGAATAAGAACTTTTCATTCCGCCCTGGCCAATACATGGAGTGGACCCTAAAACATAGGAGCCCAGACACTCGCGGTAACCGCAGGTATTTTACTCTTGCGTCTTCTCCAACTGAGGATGAGATACACCTAGGGGTAAAATTTTACCCTGAACCAAGTAGCTTTAAAAACAGACTCCTCGCACTTCCAATAGGTGAAGAAATAATTGCCTCTCAAAAGTCAGGTGACTTTGTATTACCTAGGGATAAAAAAAGAGGGCTAGTGTTCATTGCTGGCGGTATAGGCATTACTCCTTTCAGGAGTATGGTTCAGTATCTTTTAGACACGAAAGAAAAAAGAGACATCACATTACTGTATTCCAACAAAAAGGTCAGTGACATTGCCTATAAGGAGGTCTTTGACCGAGCTAAAAAAGAGCTAGGTATAAAAACAGTCTATGCCATCACTGGCCAAGACGAAGCTCTTAATGAAGACTCCATGGTAGCTGGAGCAATAAATGCCGAGACAATAAAAAGTAGCATCCCAGACTATGCACAAAAAGTTTTTTATATATCAGGACCACACGGCATGGTAAATGCTTTTGAAAAAACCTTAAAGTCATTAGGAGTGAGTGAGAAGAATATCAAAATAGACTTCTTCCCTGGATTTGCTTAGTACAAATTAATAAAGTTTGACAGAAAATAACAAAATTTGATATACTTTCTTTAGTTATTATGATGAGAATAAATTCAACAACTACCACTACAACCACCACCACCTTTGGTGGCTGAAGTTTGTTGTTGTAGATTTTATTAGAAGCAACTCAAACCTCAGTCACGAGGTTTTTTTATTTTTTACCCAAAACTTTATTTTATGAGCACAATAGGATTAGATAAACAAGTATTTTTTCAAAACAACCTTTCTGTTTCCAAACAAAACAAAACCATCAATGTGTTTATAGTGGGCGTAGGGCTTGTAGGTGGAACATTACTAAACCAAATATATAAGCAAGAAAAGCATATAAATGTTTGTGGCCTAGCCAATAGCACAAATGTTTTAATAAACATTAAAGGAATTGATTTGAAAAACTGGAAAAAGAAACTTTTAAAAAGTAAAGTTGAGAATTTTACTTTTTTAATCTCACAAATGATAAAGCTGGGGTTACCAAATAGTGTTTTTGTCGATTGTACTTCTTCCGACGAAGTTACATTAAAATATGAAGAAATATTAAAAGCTGGAATTCCAATTGTAACCCCAAACAAAAAGGCTAACTCTGGTCCCTACGAAAACTACGCAAAGCTTAATAAGCTCTCTTCTTTAAAGAACGTCCCGTTCGTTTACGAAACAAACGTGGGTGGAGGACTCCCAATAATAAGTACAGTACAAAACATAATCACCAGTGGCGACGAAATAATAAAGATTGAAGGAATTTTTTCTGGGACATTGAGCTATATTTTTAACACTCACTCACAAAGCGACAAACCAATAAGTCAGATAATATGTGAAGCGAAAGAAAACGGATACACTGAACCTGATCCACGGGAGGATCTTAACGGACTCGACATGGCTCGTAAACTTTTAATTATTGCTAGAGTCACTGGATGTAAAATTGAATTAAAAGACATAAAGATTGGCAAAATATTGCCGAAAAATCTTTTTAAACGAGGTTCAGTATCAGAGTTTCTAGAAAATCTAAAAAACTTTGACAAAAAGTTTGATAAACAGAAAGTAGTTGCTAGTAAGAAACAGAAAGTCATGCGTTATGTCGCTACATTTGAAAATGGGAAAGCAAAAATGCAGATAAAAGCTATAAATATAAAACACCCACTTTCTAGCCTTTCCGGTTGTGACAATATCGTTACAATCACTACCAAAAGATACAACAATCCAATTGTCATAAAGGGTCCAGGTGCAGGTAGAGAGGTAACTGCCGGAGGAATATTAGGAAATATTATCAATATCTTCAGAAACTAATGAATAAAAACCAAAGAAACTTCGACGAATTATTGAAAGGTAACAAACTTGTTATCAGCCTAATAGGCATGTCGAATATGGGTAAAACGTACTGGTCAAAAAAGCTTGCTGTTATGGGATTTGAGCATATTAATTGTGACGCTATGATTGAGGAGAGGTTAGGTAAAGAGTTAAAAAAATATGGATATAAAGGAATTAAAGATGTCTCTCGCTGGATGGGCCAACCTTATGAAAAGAGGTTTAAAAAAAATCAGGCTGTTTACTTGTCTTTAGAAAAAAATGTGATGAAGAAAATATTAACTAACATAAACAGAAATAAAAATACAGTTATCGATACAACAGGAAGTGTAATATACACGGGTAATGAAATTTACAAAAAGTTAAAGAAACTGACTATGGTGGTATATATAAAATCAAGTGAAAAAATGAAAGAAGAAATGTTTAAAAATTATCTAAAAAATCCAAAGCCTGTAGTTTTTGGACAGGTATTTAAGAAAAACAAAAATGAAACCAATTTAGAAGCTCTAGGTAAAAGTTACAGAAGATTGCTTAAAGCGCGCGCAGGTTTATATAAAAAGTATGCGAACATAACAATACCTAGAGAAAAAATAGCTAAAGATTTAACTGCAAAGAAATTTATAAACTTAATAAGAAATTCAATATGAAATTCTACAGTACTAACGACAAAGAAAGTAAGAAGGCTTTAGTCAGCTTGGAAGTTGCGGTAATGAACGGCCTGGCACCGGATGGTGGACTCTATATGCCGGAGAAGCTCCCTGCCCTGCCGAAAAATTTCTTTGCCAAAGCAAAAAATATGACATTCCAAGAAATTGCTTTCGAAGCTAGTAAATTGTTTTTCATGCCCGATATTAGAGAGATGACTCTAAAGAAAATGGTTTATGAATCATTCAATTTTAAAGTACCGATCATTAAATTAAATGAAGAAATAAATGTACTAGAGCTCTTTCATGGACCAACGTGTGCCTTTAAAGACTTCGCTGCTAGGTTCATGGCACGACTCATAAGTCACTTTGCCGAAAAGTCTGGCAAAGAAATAACAATTCTGGTCGCAACCTCTGGAGACACCGGTAGTGCCGTGGCCCACGGATTTCTAGGAGTAAAGAATATTAAGGTTGTGATACTCTACCCTAGCGGGAAAGTAAGCCCCCTCCAAGAAAAGCAACTAACAGGCATGGGTAAAAACATTACCGCATTAGAAGTGCGGGGTACTTTCGATGATTGCCAGAAACTAGTAAAAGAAGCTTTTATGAATAAAGAACTCCAAGAAAAAATGACGCTGGCCTCAGCCAACTCAATAAACATTGCTAGACTTTTACCTCAATCTTTCTACTATGTGTACCTTGCTTCGAGATTGTATAACAAGGATAAAAAATTAATAATTTCTGTGCCGAGTGGCAACTTTGGCAACCTCACAGCTGGTTTAATCGCAAAAAAGCTTGGTGCTCCAATACATAGATTCATCGCTTCGACGAATGTCAATGCTGTGGTGCCTAAATATTTAGAGACGGGTAGATTTAAACCGACTCCCTCCCTCTCGACCATCTCAAATGCAATGGATGTAGGCAACCCTAGCAACTTTGTCCGAATGATCGACTTATATAAGGGAAAACTAAGTGAAATAAAAAAGGACGTCTATGGAGCAAGTTTCTCTGATCAAGAAACAAAAAGGGTGGTGTTTGAAGTGTATAAAAAACACAAATACACACTAGACCCACATGGAGCTGTAGCATATTTAGGATTAAATGAATATATGCGGAATTCAAAAAATAGCAGTGGAGTATTCGTAGAAACTGCCCACCCAGCAAAATTTGGTGAAATAGTTGAAAGAATTATAGGAAAAAAAGTTCCAATACCGAAACAACTCAAATCATACCTGAAGAAAAAGAAAAAATCAGTAGTAATCGAAAACAAGTTTGAGCAATTGAAAAAAATTCTAGCAAACTAGTAATACTTCTCTATATTTTCTTTATGCTCCTCGTAGGTTTCAGCGCAGTGGATTTTTCTTTTTTTATCATGCACATAGAAAAGGCACTTCGTTTTTTGTGGGTTATAAGCTGCATTGATAGCATCAGCTCCAGGGTTAGCTATCGCTCCCGGAGGCAGGCCTTCATTTAGGTAGGTATTGTAGTCTGACTCTATACTTTTGTCCGCTGGCACAACCCTAGGCCACCATCCGTCCTCCTCACTTCCTTTTGCGTATTGTAGTGTTGCATCCATCTGGAGTTTCATTCCTGCCCAAATACGATTCCAAATAATTCCAGAAATGAGTGCCATGTCTTCCTTGCCTGCTGCCTCCCGTTGAATAATCGAGGCAATTTTTACTGCGGTATCCTGATTTATCAAATTATTTTTTGAATTCTTCTCAATCTTTTCTACTTTTTTTGAAAATTCATCAAGCATAATACTGCTCACCTCTTCAGGGTTATCGTCTTTATGTATTAAGTATGTCTTAGGAAAGTACCTACCCTCGAGTGTGTCAGTGCCAGTATTAAGCGCAACATGTGCATTCAAAAATTGAATTTTTTCATTCTCGTCCCAGCCTAATTTGTCCGCAATCACATCTACTACTTGTTCCTTTCGTAACCCTTCTTGTACACGGACCACTTTCATTGATGGGTTAGCAAGCTCCACATAAAAGGATAGTTTGGTCAAAAGCTCAGGCTCAAATTTATAATAAAAAAACACAGAACCAAAAAGCGCTAAAATACAAAGTAGAGCCACGCCCCCAAGCACAAGAAGTTTATTTTTTTTCTTTTGTTTTGACTTACGCATAAGCTAAATATAACACAAAATTATATTCCTTGGTCAAATTGTTCAAGGTATGAGTTGAGTTGCCTGTTTACTTTTATAAAAGTTGCTCTTTTTGAAAACTCTTTCAAACTCCGAGCACCTATATATGTACCAGTGCTTCGCAAACTTCCTAGTAAGTCCTGTAGGAATTCATTTATGTCACCCTTGTGTGGTATTAAAGTATACCTGCCCTCCGTAGCACGATGTGAATCCTTCTTGCCATAAAAGTTTTTCAAGGCATGGTTCGATGATGATCCAAAATATTCTTTATACTTTTTACCATCTTTCTCGACAGTCTTCCCTCCACTTTGCTCATATCCTGAAAACATAGAGCCAAACATGTTGAAATCTGCCCCTGCGCCGAAAGCCTTCGCCACACATGATGGGAACCTTTGCCCACCATCTGCTATTACATGACCACACCCCTTAACATTGGAAATACCATGCACTGCATCGGCACATTCTATAACCGCCGAGAGTTGTGGGTAACCCACCCCAGTCATTCGGCGAGTAGTGCAGGCGGACCCTGGACCAATACCCACCTTCACAATGTCTGCACCACGTAGTATGAGCTCCTCGGATATTTCATTGGTTACCACGTTACCCGCTATGATAATATGCTTTGGAAAGCTTTTGCGTACATCCTCCACCGTCTTTAGCAACCTGTCCACATAACCGTTCGGTATATCAATACAAATGAAAGAAAAGTTGTTCATAAGCTTTGCCTTCTGCATTGCTTTAAGCTTTTTTATATCCTCATCACGCACACCAAGTGTGTATACAATGTAGTCAGGATCTTTAAAAGCGTTTTTACCTGAAAAGAATTTTTTAAAATCATCCACACTGTAATATTTATGAAAAGTGGTTATCATTTTGTGTGGGGCTAGGATGCGGGCCATCTCAAAGGTGCCACAGGTCGCCATGTTTGCAGTCATTATTGGTATACCCTTCCATACTTTAGGAGAATGATAAAATTTAAATGTTCTTTCAAGCACTACCTCCTTTCTAGAATTTAGGGTGCTCCTTTTAGGCCTAAGTAGCACATCCTCATAATCAAGCTTCACCTGCTCGTTTATTCTCATGTGCTAAATTATAACATGTGTAGAGGTTAATAAAAATGGCCGGCCGATTGAAACCGGCAAG
>CAYZOL010000008.1:0-10068 GCA_964480325.1 uncultured Candidatus Saccharibacteria bacterium
TTAGTACGGGACAAGTATAATATTACTTTAAAATCTCTGGTACTTCGCCTGCTGGAAGTGTTGCTACAAAATGCTGGGCCGCATCTTTTGAAACCTGTACAGCCAAATCCCCAAAAAGAGCCCTGTATCTACCGACAAGCTTATTTATCACTTCCCTAAAGTCACCAGTAACTACAAACTTGCCCTCATTTTGATCCACAATACGTAAACCCTCCACACTCTTTGCCTCCTCCCACGCTATCGCCCCAGCCACCTTCTCCTGCCTTTTAATAATCGCCAGAATGATTTGGGTTAAAATGTTTGTTGTCGAATTTCCTACAAGGTCTTTGAATTCGTCAGAATTAACTTCATTCTGACTTTTCACATTGTTTGTAATCACTCCAAATTGGATGATACCAAGGGCCATTATCATGAATGAAGAAGCGTATAAAAGATCAACGATACCGCCATTGTAATAAGTACCAGCTCCTACTTGATAAAGAAACAGATAATCAGTCACATATTGGAATATTAATGCAAAGACAATAAATAAGATTTTTGGTCTTAAAATTCCACCATATATGTTATGGGACAAACTATAGGTAAGCATTGCAAGTGATACTGCAATAATTTCAAAACCAGGATAACCAAAATCAAGAAAAGTTCTAAGTGGATCTGAGAGGTCTAATGGTATATCTCTGAGAAATAAAAAGTAAGCAATCCCTACCATTACGAGCGGAACTACAATTGCTTGAATTTTGCCAAAAAAACTCTTTAAGCCTATTTCGATACCTGCTGCTTTAGCAAAATTATACATTGCATAACTATAAAGAGGTATTATCGCGAAATATCCAATGTCAGCTACTGAAGGATAAGGTACCTCAATTTTTTGGATAATTGTATAGTAACTCCAAGCCCATTGACCAAAAACTTGAGCCAGAAGTCCGAGCGACAAAAAATAAACCCCTCTCCCTATAACACTTCTATAACCACCCCATTTTTTAGAAACAACGAATATCCCATATAAACCACCTATTAACGATATAAGGGGATAAATCGCACCATACAAGTTATTAAACAACCCCTCTTGAGAGTTATTACTAAACATCCAAACCCAAAAAGTAGTCAGAACGAGATAAATGAAAACAATCACCTTCGTAAAACTATTACTAAATAATTGTTTTAAGTTTGGTAACATATGCTATATATTGTAATATCTAATGTTCTTTATTGCAATCAAATAGCTAGGTTCTTTTTTTAAAATATGAAACCATCAAAATCACAAAAACACTTCCTTCGGCAAGTAATATATATGCAGGATATATTACAATCTCAAAACTCCATGACTCAATAGCAAAAAGATTAACTACCCCACCAAAAACAAACAAACCCCACGTCAAAAAATCCTCAGTCCATGGTCTAAAAAATGATTTTTTTATTGTAGGAATAAATGCGATAAGATCAGCAACTAAATTAAATATCAATCCTATCAAAGCAGAGTCATAAACTCTCCACAAGATAACAGCAATCAATGAGAATGCTAGGTATTTAAAATCACTAATATTTTTCCATCCCTCACCATATTTGATTGACAAAAGAAATATTACAAAAGGACCAATTACATTCGCTAAGGCAACACCAAGAGTTTCTATCGCTCCAACTTCTTGATATGCAAAAAAAGTAATTATACCTATCAAAAAAAGTACAGACCATGTTGTTCTGTCAGGTTTTGTTTTATGCTTTAATATACTAAAAATATACGGGAAATAAGCAAGTCCTGTTATCAGGGTTGCGATTTGTCCCCATAAAGCATAGTTACTTATCAAGTCCATTAAACAAATGATACTCTAAAATTTCTATAACCACCACCAAATTTATAAATAATTTTTAATTTAATCTTTTGTCCAGATTTTAGATACTTTTCTGAGATTGGTATTAACATCGGGGCATTTAAGGCTTCCGTATCATCTAAAAAAATATTTTCAGTTAGATAAGTCCGACTGGTTAAATACAGACCGTTTATTTTGCCAGTCTTTTTTGCTTCTAAGACAACCACTGCACTAAAATTTAAATTATTTTTTTTGTTAAAAACAATTGAATTTAAAATAATTTGATCAGAAATTTTTGTAATTTTAAATTTTGTCCAATTGTGCCACTTCCATAAATGCAGAATCATCGGTATCTTTAGTCCAAATACTGTAAAATCAGCATTAACAAGCGAAACATATGTGGTTTGCTTTGATGGTAAAAAAACTGTTGAATTATCCACATAATTCTTTTCGTGCAAGTTATTCATTGCTTCAACCTGTGATTCATCAACCATTCCAGTAGTAAGCATCTCCGAAACAACAACATCGATTTTACACTTTCGTGGTAAATTATAAGTACACGCATCTTTTACAGATAAATGAACCTTCTTTCCTAAATTATTTACTTCAATTGCCCTCTTTACTATTTGAGCCACGAATGGATCAAACTCAACTGCACATACTTTTTTGGCTCCGGCACGACTAGCTGAAAGTGCTAAAATACCTGAACCTGTCCCAAGATCAAGGACAGTATCATTCTTTTTCACGACACTGTTGATCGCATTCTGAAATGCTAGCGTGCGTTCCTCGTCTACTAAACACTGACCAACGAAATCTATTGAACTAAAAGCCTTATCAATCATAATAAATGTTCCTTAATAATAAAAAAACGACTGCCTTTTTTGGTAATCGTTATAAAAATGTTGTATATATCGAGAAATATTCCCTTTTATTCTTTTCGGTGTCAGCAATCTAGGTAAAATTGTTTGTGGAAATTCGGTAATCATCTGGTTGTTATTAACTTGTACATTGTAACACAGTTTCAAAATAATTGCAAGCCGGCCATATATATTTTTTATTTCAAGGATAGCGTTCATATTATTTTAAAATCTCTGGCACTTTGTCTGGAGGAAGTGCTCGCAATAAGTTATAGACTGCACTTTTGGACACCGCTACTGCCAAATCTCCAAAAACTTTTTTATATCGACGAACAAGTTTGTCCACTGTGTTCTTAGGGTCACCAGCAATAGTGACTTTGAAGTTGCTTTCGTCATGAACTAAAATATCTGGCACCTTCCTTACTTCACTCCAAGCAATTGCCCCCATGATTTTCACTTGTCTTTTGATAACCTCAACCAGTATTTGATTCAAAATTTCCTCTTCCGTACTTTCTCTTTCAACGTTGCTTTTCTCTGGGATACGAGAACTTTCTATTTTTATCTTTTCTAAAGCATCATTTAAATAAACAATCATAAAAGTCATTACGAAATATGCTACAAGATATAAATAATCCCCCACTCCTCCGACGTACCAAGTACCATTCATTGCTTCATATAAAAAGAAAGAATCAGCAACATACTGAACAACTAAAGCGAAAACCAAAAATAGCACTGGCTTTTTTAATAACCCTCCAAATGTTTTTTGTGATAAAAATAATATCAGAAGCGCAATAGACACATAGATAGCCTGCCCCATAGGGTACCCAAAGTCTAAAAAAGTCTTTAAAGGGTCAGATTGCGTAAAATCATAACCATACAAGAAGGTGTAATATGATAAAGCAAACATTCCTAATGGAATTAGGACTACAAAAACTCTGTTGAAAAATAATTTAATCGAAATGCTTATTCCTATATACCGCGCTAAAAGAAATGCAGCATAAATGTAGACAACCACACTCCCAAAATACCCAATGTCACCAAGAGATGGGTATGGCATTTCGTTATTTTCAAACAAAGTGTAATATGTATACAGAACTTGCCCTAACACCTGCAAAAACAAACTAATGGAAAGTAAAAGGAAAACCTTACCTATTAAGCTTTTCCTTCCACCCCACTTATTACTTATTAACAAACTACAGGTTCCACCGAAAATAGACATCAAGACATATACTGCTCCCCAGATATGCTTATAAATAACCATCGTCCCCATTACAAGTGGTTTAGTAAAAGCCCACCAACCTGTCAGAATGAAAAATAGCAAAACTGCAACTTGCAACATTCTATTTTTCGAGAATAAACCAATGGCATTCTCCATAGACTTGTATTATACACCTAAAATGTCAATCATTAAATAAAAGTAGCAGATAGTGACCGAGTCCCTATCGGTTCAGCAAGAACGGTTCTTGCGAATTCGCAACAAAATAATAATGACGTTATTTTTCATTGTTATTTTGTTTTTTTAATTTCCAAGATTTTATACCTATAATTAAAAGACTGATTCCTACAAACAAAACAGGTAGAATGACACTCATCAACTCTTCGTCTTGCCCGAATAAATCTAAACCATATGTTGGCTCGTTGTTGAAGAAATATAAAAGCAAAATAACCATTATTGGAAAAGCGAATACCGCAAACTTACACCAAGCAGTAAATATTTCCTCGCGAAAAAAAAATAATAAAATACTTGTAATAATTAATGGAAATGCAAGTGAGAAAAATAGTAGTCCACTCAAGGAAATCAGAGGATTGCTTTGTAGAATTCTATAAACAGTTGAATTAAAACCAAAAACGGCTGGGTCGCTAAAAATTCCCAATATACTTAGTAAGATTCCTACAAAAAAAACTAAAATGATTTGTTTTTTGTAATTCATAAGTTTAATTATACCACACCACTTTTAATGTTATTGATAATATCTAATAGCTCAGTGGTTTCTTCAGGAGTAAGTAGAACTTTCTTGTCTAATTTCCTAATAAACTGCTCGAGGAGTTCCAAAGCTTGTTCAGTTTTCATTTTCTCTTGATACTCATGCTTAAATTCATTATTTAAAGCTTCTTCAAGTTTGTCTACTTTCTTTAGTAACTTTTCTTCTTTCTTGGGTTCTAAATTCAATGTTTTAATGAAACCCTTCAGTATATCTATGAGGTTTTCTGCTGATATGCCTTCTGTCGTTAAATTTGCATCTGTGATTCCATCATTGTCTATATCAAGCAGAAGGATTGGTTCTGTAATGCTTCCTCCTAAGTCTACTTCTGCCACAGAATCAATATTTACTGGTATGTCTTCAAACACAATACTATTCACTACTTCATCGGCTACAACTTCGTCTATGTTAAATGTGAAAGTTCCTAAACCTATCCCTTTAAGTTTTACAGTTGATATATTCTCCGCCCCCATACCTGCATATTGGCCTTCACCTAATTGCGTATAATAACTATTTGGAATCTGTTCTTCAAACAAATCTAAGTCAGACTCTGGGTTATTATTCTGTACTGGTCCGGTGTGTCTCCCTCCTGAATCATATATATGTAATGATACTGGGGAGTGAACTTCAAGTTGCATTTCTTTTGGTAAAGTGGACTTATCTGGCTTAGTGTTTGAAATAAAGTTGGGCAATGTGTCTATAGATTCATTTCTTAGTAATTTGGTTACAAGTTCCTGCAATGGACTTATTTCTAAAATATTTTTATGACTACGATTAAAAACTGCAGCATCGTTATATTTTTCAACATTCAAATAATACTTCTCCCCTCCTAAATAATCTGCTGAAGAATATACAACGGTCTTATCTCCTTCTGAAGTAAATAATGGCTGTGGATCTATAAACTCTTTTTCATAACAAATAGCTTCACACACATGCTTTTTCGTAGATGTATATTTTACCCCTCTAGTGGTAGCAAGGACGGTCCTTGCTACATCCTTGCTACATCTTTGCTACATCTTGATGTTAATTAGAGAAACTTCGTATTAGGGCTTTAGATATTGGCCAACTTACGAATTTTTGGTTCTTACATCATATAAAAAACAGAGTTAAGATATATGGACTTTAATCCAAATGTTATAACAAACAAAACTAATGCTAGAATAATAATTTTCCAAAAAAAAGTATTTTTGTTTTTTAATACATAACGATCAATTATGGCAACAACTACAGTAAAGGGTAAATAAAATATTACATAATACACAAAAATAGAGTAAGCTAATAAGCCATCAAATAAAAATATCCCTATGTTAATTATTAATAGTAAAACCGTCAATCTAAAAATAATTTTAGATATTCCCGCATATTTTAAATTACTAATCATTATGCTGTATATTATCTAATAATTTCTCCAACATGTCCACAAGGATTTGAGCATCTGCATCGGTAAGCTTTTTATGCTTTGGCTTCTTTGGATCTGTCTTATCTATCGTTTTCTCTAGAGAAATTTTAAATTTTTCTGCTTTCAGCCCTGCTTTGGCAATTTTACCTTTTTCTATTGCCTTAATAATATTATCAACTCGTTTGTTGAGGGCATTCTTTTTTGAATTTGATATATCAAGGCCATCTACTGTTTCCTTCATAATCTGCAAGTACAAAACTGGGTCAAATTCTTCCCCTGCCAATATAGTGAATTCATAATCTCCATCTCCTGTTATATCGAGCTTTAACTCTGGATTCTGGTTAGAATCTAAAGTTATTTCTGCTTTTGTTTCGATAGTAACTGGTATATCTATAAATGAGCTGACAGTGCTTGTACCGTCGGGTAAAACTTTTTCTGATTCATAAGTAAACGTACCAATGCCTGTGCCTTGAAGAAGTATTTTATCAAAATTATCTTCGGGAATGTTTATATACTTGCCTTCACCTATTTCCCAGTATGAACTGTTGGGAATATTCTCTTCGACAAAACAAAAGTCAGAACCCTCTGGGCAGACCTTGCCTGTGTGGTTGCCATACACGTCATATGCATCCAAACTAACTGGAGATTGTATGTTTATGCGAAGGCGATTTGAAGTAGCTGTTGGCTTTGTTGTTGAAATATATGGTTGAGTTTCACTTCCGTTTTGAATCAGATTAGAAATAAAATCTAATATGCTAGGGGTTTCGAATATATTACCATGATTAATATTTACTTTATTAAGTTTGTTGAATGCTTGTAGATCCAACCAAAAATTCTCTGCATTAGCATCAAAACTCACAAAATGTGCACTCACGTCTACAACTGTCTTGTCCCCATCAATTGTAAAAACTGGTTTGTGATCCAAAATGTATTCACAATCGTTTAATGATAGACAATACCTTTTTGGGTAATATTCAACGCTTGCCAGGGTATCTATCCCCCATCCTGCAACCTCTATTACCCTCATAGCAGAAGGTGGAGTCCAAGAATCTAAACTATTATGCAGATTTTCAGATTTTTGAAAAAGTAAAGAAGATAATATATCCGGCACGAGTGTATCCAAAGGTGCTGGGTTTGTCCTGCCTTCAGCTCCGAAAAGGAAATTCTTGTACTCTTCATAAGAATCTATTACGTTGCCATAATTATTAATGTACGAATCCATTATGCCTGAAGGGATTAATGAATCTTTAAAAGTAATTGGGGAAGCGCTGATTCTGTTTATATATTCCCTGCTTGGTAAAAGTCCGTAAGCTCCGAGCATATTTTGACCAAGTAAACGTGAACTCTGTTTGTTTATCAAAAAACCACCTAGCTTGTCCATACCATGCAAAAGTACATTGACCGCATCAGCAGAACCAATCTGAGGCACTGCTACAAGTACCAGTACGTCCACTTTATCTATCAAATCGCTAGTACCAGCTATCTTTTTATCTTGTAAAGATTTAAGAAAAGCTTTCGCTAATAGCCCTCCATTACTATGAGCAACCAATGTAACCTTGCCATCATTCTTGGAATTTTGAGATAGCGATGTTAAAACATCTTCGAGCTTTTTAATTTCAGTTTCATACTTTGTTCCATTCTCCGCAACATCATCTACTGCCTGTCGCCAGTCGTAAGCAAAGGACTGCCATTCATTTATTTTTCCTTCTGCCACCAGCTCGTTCATTCTGTCTCCAAAGCCTTTATAAATATTTTGATCAAAGAGGTTAAATCCGATGTTTGTGCGGTCAATTATGTCTTTGGTATAAATATCTGGATTTGCGCTTGTGCCATCTGGGTTTAGATATAGATCTTCTACATCAGCATTGCCATTCGGTTCCCAGAGCTGGTCCTCTGTGCCGTTTTCTCTAGTGATGTACAACCTACTCGCCTGTATCCCCGGCAAAAAGAGTACATTTGAAAAACAATTTACTTGGCAACCTGCTGGCACAACCTCCTCCATCACTACCGTACCTGGCTGACTGTAAGTATAAGTGCACCCGTTAGAGCAGAGGATTCCGGGTTTAACATCCGTGGTACCAGTGAAAGTTGAAGTCTCGTAATACACTGCGATACGTCCACCAGCTCCAGGGAAAAATGTAACCACTCCAGGAGTATAGTATGTACCACCTTTGGCCTCTATTTTGCCTCCACCTGAGAAATTCTTTGAGGTGATATACACACTTCCTCCAGAGGAACCAGTACCTCCGTTTGATGAAATGATTCCGTTGTTTGATAAATTCTCTGTAATGATTCTAATAGCTCCACCACCACAGGGGTTGTATGCTCCAGCATTGCTTCCACTACCAAAATCTACTGGTTCTGTTTCACTACCATATATTGACTGTAAGGTATTTCTGTAACCTATCCCTCCATAACTTGCGCCTGCGTAGTATGAATATGGATCAAGTGGGTTGTAATTCGGTGCTTTACCTGGTCCGTTGTTGTAACAATATCCTTTGATATCAGAGGTGATTTTAGCAGTGTTAGACATATTGATGTTTGAAATATCAAGTTTGAGTATTTTTTGTTCTGCTACTGTTACGGTGCCTTGGTTTGTGAGGTTTAGTGTGTCTGTGGTAAGCACTTCCTCGCCTGAAAGAATGAGTGTGGAGTTATCAATATTAACTATGGGTATGGTTATGGTTGGTGCACCAGAAAGAGTAATGGCGGAGATTTGGGATAGTGAAAGGGTGCCAGCATTTATTGTTGAATTATTAATATGGAGTTGAGAATTGTTTTGTACTGAAATGTTATCAGCTGTAATGATTGTATCTGACTCTACCTCTACCTTGGAATTATTTAAATTAATGTCAGCAAAGCTAAATGGAGAATCATTGGTTTGGAATCTGAAATGTTCTTTTGGATAAACGTTGTTGGTGGTGGTGTCCACAAAGATGGCCGTACCTGCCCCACCTGCTGGATTGCAACCATATATGCAATATACCCCCGCCCTGACTTGCACTGCACCAGTATATGTCGAGGTATTGTAATACACCGCAATGCGTCCGCCACCGCCAGCGTACTGGTATGGATAACTAGTATTGGCTCCGTTTGCGGTGAATGTGCCACTGCCTTCTAAAATATTTGTAGTAACATAAATACTTCCACCACTGCTTCGTTGCCCTGCACCATCTGACGAAATACTTCCATTGTTTGAAAGTGTACCAGTAACATTAAGCCAGATAGCTCCACCTCCTTTGTAACTTCCGCTACCACTTCCTAATTCTTTGGGGGTAAAGGAGCCACCGTAGACAGATGCCTCAGTATTGCCACCACCTACTCCACCGTAGCTTGCTCCTTTGTCATAGTTAGTATATCCAGGACCTGTGGTGTACCCTTGACCATCCGCAGACATTCTAGAACCACTGTTGACAGTAATATTTTCTGCATTTATTTTTACTCCCTTAAAAGCTAAAGGCGACCCTGATAATCCTGGGTCGCCTTGAAGTGTGAGAGTAGCATTGTTGGTGAGTATGAGATTCTGAAAGTTGTACTCCCCCGCAGGTAATGTTTTGTTTGAGGATACGATGACTTCGGGTTCTGTGGAGTCATCGATAGAGTTGCTGTTTAAGTCAGAAGCATAGGCAGATAAAGGAGAAATAAATACAACAAAACCAAATATGGTTAAGATTTTAATTATATTGTTTTTGCAGAAGACCATAGGTATTTTCTGTGGGGGCAACGTTAATATTACGTAGGATTACACCATCAGGATAACATACTTACAATAAAAAAGGAAAAGGTTTTAAATAAAAGTAAATAAATACAACTATAGGCTAAAGATAGAGGCTAAATCTCTATCTATTCTTCAAAAAAGTACTCATACTTAAGAACATGCTCTGCGATTGGCTCTGGGAAAATTTTGTAGGGGTCAAGGCCAGCGTGTTGAGTTTTGTATATATTAATGGCATTTAGATTAACCTCCCTGTCTATCTCTACTCGGATGTTAGCACCGTTGCAAGATAGATCATGATAATTTC
>CAYZOL010000008.1:10078-19461 GCA_964480325.1 uncultured Candidatus Saccharibacteria bacterium
TTTTAAAAAGGCATTCCTTGTGACCTTTACACGCATCTTCACTTGGACCAGAAAATTCAAAGAATTTTAAATTCTTTTCTTTTACAATCTTTTTTACAACTTGACTTAAGGCTATATGGTCTTTGTGTCCGCTGTAACCATCTGCCCCAAAAGACACAACCACCTCGGGCATTACTTTGTTCAAAAAACTCTCTACCTCTTTTTCCAGCCGTAAAACATGATTCTCTACCTCACCATCTGGAAAATCAGACACAACTATTTCATCTATGCCGAGATACTTGCCAGCGGAAAGCAACTCCTCCTTTCGCATTAAGCCCAACTCATCCGCGCTTATATCTTCATGCACATAGGCATTCCCCTTTTCTCCAAGGGTAGCGCAAAACAAAAAGCTTTGTCCACCAACTTTCGAATTCTTATAAATTGTACCTGCGGAGATCTCTGTCTCATCATCAGGGTGCGCTGTAATAAATGCAATGCGCTTCGGAAAATCAAAACTTTTCATACTTTTCGAGTATACATGGAGAAATATAAAAAACAAATACGCATAGTGGGAAGCGAGTTTCCTTAACTAGAATAATAATAAATTTTATTAAGAATACCTTTTGTACTGGGATTTAAGCAATACTGTCTTCTTTTTGAGTTCTTGATCTTGGCTGGATTGGAGCGTATGCTACCCTTTCTCTGTTTCCACTACCAAAGGCCATACGTAACGCCATAAGTATCAACAGTATAACAAATATCAAAAGCAACCATCCTATAAGGGTATTAGGGAAAAATGAACCAGCGCTGAACAATACATTTCCGGTAAGCTGCGACCCGCCCTCTACAACATCCTGATCATAAGCAAATACTTCTTCTTGGTTGTTGTTGCTAACAATTGTATACACAAGATGCGCAGTTACAACTAAAGTTTTATTGAACTCTGCAGTGTCTAATACTCTTACACTTATCCTTATGCTCCCTTCTTGTCCAGGGAAAAGGTTTCCAATATCTACAACCACGGTATTGTTTTCAGTTGAAAAGTATCCGCCAGTAGTCGTTAGGAATTCCATTTCCTTTGGTAGTAGTACAGAGAGGACTACATCTTTTAGGTTTTCGTTTGAAACATTTTTGTAGTTAACAAAATATTCGACTGTATTTAATTGTCCAAATACTGAGCCATTGTTTGAAACATTCAAAAATACAAGAGATGGTTTTGATACACCTGTGACGTCATTTACGTTGGTAACTATTGTTGCAGTCCTATTAATATTATTAGTGTTAACTGTATTAGTATTTCTTGTATCTCTAATAACATTTGTCGTATTTGTACCCGTGTTGCGGTAAATGATAGTATCATTATTGCCAGAATTACTGTTATCAATTATGGTAACCTTATTTGTTCTAAAGCTTGCTATATCACCACGAGCAATGCCATATTGGTTAGTAACTACTGCCCTATAATAATATGTAACTCCTGAAACAAGCCCAGAGATATTGGCATAAAATGGATTAGATGAAGTAGTACCAATAAAGTTCTCTGTTGTACGATTACCAAGCGCTTGAGTTGGACCCCATTCAAAATACCCATTTGTGGAAACATTGTCCCCTGAGAGTATCCCTAGGCCATTTAGTCTTGCGTTAGTTTGCCCAATACTGGTAGCCAAAGTAGTAACTGCAGTTGGCTGACAATTATTGTTATATCCGCAAACATTTTGATTTATATATCCAGTAGTAGTGAAGCTAAGGATATTACCATATACAGTACCTCCGTTACCTTGGGCTACTGCCCTGAAGTAGTAAGTGGTATTTGGAGAAAGGTTAAATAATGATTGATTGAAATTGCCACTAGATGAAGTGCTGGTCTTGTTGGTTTGAGAGTAAAGTGAGCCACTGTTGGTACCCCACTCAAACCATGTAGTTGTGTATGTTCCGTTTGTATTTACATAGCCGTTCAAAGTTGCATAATTGTCTCCTATGTTTGACGCACCGTACGTAGTAACACTTGGCTGGTTGTAATTACCACAGTTGTATGTACAGCCGGTGTAACTACTCTCTGTTGTGAATGACATTTGATTTCCATATACTTTTTGTCCGTTTTGACTTTGGGCCACCGCTCTAAAATAATATGTAGTATTTTGTGTAATCCCACCCAAAGAATAATTATAAATAGTGCCAGAAGTTGCGCCATAATTTATTTGACTCGTGGAGTTATAAAGTGATCCACTGTTGGTACCCCACTCAAACCATGCAGACACATAATTTCCTCCATTTGCTGAAACATATCCATTTAATGTTGCGTTGTTGTAAGTTATGTTGGTAGCAGAATTTGTGCTTACAGATGGTATTACGTTTTGATTTTCAACAACTACTGTCACTGTATCAGTTGCGTTCTGTCCTGAATTGTTGGAACACGTGATGCTGTAAGTTGTCGTACTTGCCAATGCTCCTGTATAAAAGGTACCACCAGTTGCACTTTTAACTCCTGACCAACCGTTGGTTCCACCACTTGCGTTACATGTTGTGGCATTACTTACGTTCCATAATATGTTTGTAGAACCGTTGTAGGGGAGCGTTGTTTGATTAGCATACAAATTCACCGTCGGTGGATTTTGTTGACCTACTACATTTACCGTAACGGTATCAGTAGCTGAGCCACCAGAGTTTGAACAAGTAATAGTATAAGTTGTTGTGTTAGTTAAGGCTCCAGTATAGAAATTACCACCTGAAACACTTTTAGCTCCAGCCCAACCGTTGGTGCCATTGGTAGCGTTACATGATGTAGCGTTGCCTGTGGTTACCCAGTATAAAGTAGTGGCTTCTCCGTAGTTTAAGTTAGTTTGTGAAGCGGTAAGGTCTACGGATGGTGGGTTGTTTTGAGCTGCCACGGTTACGGTGACGGTGCTGGAATTTGAGCCACCAGGTCCAGTACAGAAAAGATTAAAGAAAGTGGTAGCAGTTAAGTTTGAAATTGTTTCTTGTCCGCCAGTACTACTTTTTGAATTACTCCAGTTTGTGTTTGGATTACTGTTTGCAACACAAGATGTTGCGTTGCTAACAGTCCAAGTAAGTATGGTGCTACTTCCATATGAAACAGATGTAGGTATGGCTGTTAAATTCACCGTCGGTGGATTTTGTTGACCTACTACATTTACCGTAACGGTATCAGTAGCTGAGCCACCAGAGTTTGAACAAGTAATAGTATAAGTTGTTGTGTTAGTTAAGGCTCCAGTATAGAAATTACCACCTGAAACACTTTTAGCTCCAGCCCAACCGTTGGTGCCATTGGTAGCGTTACATGATGTAGCGTTGCCTGTGGTTACCCAGTATAAAGTAGTGGCTTCTCCGTAGTTTAAGTTAGTTTGTGAAGCGGTAAGGTCTACGGATGGTGGATTGTTTTGAGCTGCTACGGTTACGGTGACGGTGCTGGAAGCAGAACCACTATTGTTAGAACAGACAATATTGTATGTAGTAGTTACAAAAAGTACGCCAGTATAAAAACTTCCGCCTGCTGTACTTTTTGCCCCACTCCAACCATTGGTACCATTTGTAGCATTACATGATGTTGGGTTGCCACCAGTAGTCCAAATTATATTCGTAGCACCTCCGTAAGAAATATTGTTTTGTGATGCGGTAAGATCAACTGACGGTGGATTAGACTGCTGTCCTGATACTGTTACAGTCACAGTATCAGTATCGGATCCATATATGTTTGAACAAGTTATTGTATAGGTAGTGGTTGAGGTTAGTGGTCCAGTGTTAAAACTACCAGTACTGTTTATGCCCCGTTGTCCAGCCCAGCCGTTTGCGCCTCCTGTACCAACACAAGTATCTGGATAATAGTAAACATTCCAGGTTAAATTAGTAGAGCTTCCATAACTTATCGTCATTGGGATAGCGCTCAGAGATACTGATGGAGGATTGTGGTTTCCTGTAGCTTGCGCAGAGCTTGCCCCTACCGCACTCAAAATTGTTACTAAGACAAGGCCGAATATATACTTTTTCATAATGTGTGTTTGCAAATAAATATTAAATAGCATTAAAGCTAATATACGCAAACTACATTATTTTTGATACAATGTCAAGTCTTGGTTTTTACCTAATTTAATGTAAATACACCCTAAATTACTAGACAGAAATGCCAAAAAAACGTTTTGAGTTTTCAAAAATAGTTTTAGCTACTTCGTCCTCTGGCAGATTTTTTATCTCAGCTATTTTTTTTAGTACCTCAGTTACCATGTATGGCTCACAAGCCTTACCCCTATGCGGTGAGGGTGCTGCAAATGGCGCATCGGTTTCCACCATAATCGAATTTAATGGTAATGATTTTATTACTACATCATAATCACGAGCAAAAGTTATGGGACCATCAAAAGACATTGTAAACCCAAGGGCAAGTACACGTTTTGAAATTTCAAGATCCCCTACAAAAAAATGGAAATTCCCTCTTAGGTTTATGTGCGTTTTTTTATATTCTTCCAAAATATCCAACACATCAGCATAAGCATCCATATTACCTTTGGTTGGTCTTGCGTGTATCATAAGTGGCTTGTTTACATCAAGAGCAAGCTCTACTTGTTTTTTAAATATTTCTTTCTGACGCGCTTTTGTTTCCAACCTTGCATCTCTAAAATAATCCAGACCGCACTCCCCTATGCATACCACCCTTTCGTTTACTGCAAGACGTTTGTATTGCTCTATGTCAAAATTTTCAGTCGTGTTGTCCGTAGGATGAAGTCCAATACCAGCCCAAACAAAATTATATTTTTCAGCCAAGACAATTGCCTCCATCGAGGTTTTGTAATCCACTCCTATTGTTATTGTGGCAACCTCGTTTTCAACCATGCGAGTTATAACTCCAACCTCATCAGTCTTAAGTGGCTCCAAATTTAGGTGTGAGTGAATGTCTATATATTTCATACGTTATTCTTTTCGTAAAAAAAGTGGGGTTTCTGGCATTTTGTTTGCCTTCACTAATTCTTTTATTTTACTTGATGTTTCTGGCATAAGTGGGTTTAACATCCTGCCAATTGTGTAAAGTTTAACTACTAGATCTTTTATTATTTTTGCTCCCGCTTCTTTGTCAGTTTTTACTAGCTTGAATGGTTGCTTGCTTTGAATAATCTCATCTAGTTCTGAAACATGAGCAAAAACAATATTTGAAGCTTTTTGTATATTAAACTCATCCATTGCGTTTTTAAAATCATCAGGAATGGACTTCTCTGGAATTTCTGGACACTCGGTTAGATTTGTTTCCGCCATTTTCATTATGCGTGAAGTAAGATTGCCTATGCCATTGGCTAAGTTTGCATTATACGCTTCCTTAAATCTTTCTTTAGAAAATGGGCTATCCTCAAATGGCGCTATTTCACGAAGAAGAAAATATCTGAGAGCATCAACACCATATTCATCTGCAATTTCTTTTGGGTCCACAACATTGCCTAAAGTTTTAGACATTTTGACTCCGCCATCACCCATTACGAAACCATTTACTACTATTTGGTGACTATTGGGCACTCCAGCAGCCATAAGCATTGCCTGCCACATAGCGGCTTGAAAACGTGTATTGTCTTTTCCACAATACTGAGTGGGCGTACCATTTATCCAAAACTTTTCAAAAAGATTTTCTTCAGGTCGAAGACCCGAAGCGGAGTCTAAGGGCCAGCCAAGAGTATTTATATAATTTGTCAGCGCATCGAACCACACGTACATTACATGCTCATCGTCTTTAGGTACTGGTATACCCCAAGGCATTTTACTTTTTAAACGTGAGATAGAAAAATCCTGTAATCCCCTCTCAACAAAAGCCTTAACTTCGTTGAAGCGAAAATCTGGTACCACAAAACTTGGATTTTTCCCATAAAAATCAAGTAACTTTACACCAAACTCGCTGTACTTAAAAAAATAATTTTCCTCTTCAATTATTTCCAATTGTCTGCCTGGATGGTCAGGACATTCTCCATTTATTAGTTCTCCATCTGTTTTTTCAGATTCACATCCAACACAGTACTTAGTTTGATAGTTTTTTTTATAAATATATCCATTATCGTTACATCTATTCCAAAATTCTTGCGCGCTTTTTATATGATGCTCATCGGTAGTGCGGATATAATGAAGTCCTTCTGCTTCACTTAGCATCCCGAATTTAGAAAGTGAATTCTTAAATTTCAAAAAACTCTGGTCTACGAAACTTTGTGGGTCCATACCTTCAGCTTGGGCAACTTTCAACATTTTGATACCATGCTCATCGGTACCTGTGTTGAAAAACACATCATAACCCATGAGTTTTTTGTACCGTGCAATAGCATCTGCTCGTACAAATTCAAGCGCGTGACCCATATGAAGGTCAGCATTCACATATGGGAGAGTGGTTGTGATATAAAAACTTTTGCTCATCATTTTGATTTTCTGGTAAATACTTTTTTCTTTTCAAGATCATTCATTAACTCCATTGCAAATACTGCAAGTGGAATAGACAAAACTAGCCCCCAAAATCCAGCCAACTCGACACCAACCAGTACTGAAATTATCACAACCAAGGGTGAAAGGCCAACTACTCTTTTTATAATTAATGGAGTAAAAAGGAAAACCTCAAATTGATGTATTATCAAGTATGCACCTGCTACCATAAACGCATTGGTAATACCCCCATCTATATATGAAAAAGACACTGCTGGAATAAGCGCAATTAAAATTCCATAAGGCAAAAGTTGCATTGTACCTGCAATAATGGACAAAAGGAGAACATACTTTGTACCCATGAGAGATAAAACCAAATATGTAAGTATGGCCACTAAGCACCCTATAAGCATTTGCCCTCTTAACCAAAGGGCAATCTTCTTTCGAGAACGTTCCCACAAATCGACAGCGTAGTCCTCGTGTTCAAGTGGCAAAATTATTCTTAAAAAATTCTCTATACCTTTATCCTGTATTGAGAGATAGAACGAAATAATTACAATCATGATCAAGTTAAAAATGCTTCCAAAAGCTACTGACAAGGTGGTAAAAAATCCACCTGACAAGTTTTCAATAAATGCTTTGGAAGTAGAAAGCAAAGTATCCAAAGAAAAATTATTAGACATGTGAGAAACAATATCCTTAGCTCCTGAAAATGCCTCGTTTTGAAAGTAGTTCAAAAAGTCTACCCCTGGCGCAAAAGATGAAATAAATACTGCAAAATTATACAGTTCAGTCACCAACAAAGGTGCAAACAAATAAAACAGTGCGGCTAGACAACCAAGGCTTATGATGTACAGTATCGCTACAGCAAAAACTCTCCCTACCCCTATTTTTCGGAAATATGGAATTGTAGATTCAACGAAGGAGGCAAGTACAATTGCGGTTAGCACTACTAAAACCAAATCACGTAAAAACCAAAGCAGATATACACTAAAACCAATCAAAACTGCCCGCACCATCGTGCCAGTTGTTATAGAAAAATTAGTTATGCTACCCTTTTCGTTCATACAGGTATGATAGCACAAAAAAATAAATCCTTAAATTTTAAGTAACTTCACAAACTTCTCACGATCCTGTGATGGACCAATCATGGCAAGGTTTAGCTTTTCGTTTTTAAAAATATCCTGTGCTACCTTTTGGATGTCACGGGCAGTAACGGCGTTTATTTTCTTGGCCTTTTCTTCAGCCTTTTGAATTTCTTTTTTCAGAACTTCCTGCCCACCGTAAAAATTCGCGAGCTCATCGGACGACTCAAGCGAAAGCTTCATATTCCCTATTAGCATCTGCTTTACTTTAGCGAGCTCGTCTTTGCCTACCAGTTCAGTCTTTAACTTTTTGCATTCAACAAGAATGGCACTTATAACTTCCTCAACCCTTTTGTTATCTACCCCTGCTGAGACTTGGAAAAATCCATGATCAGTCGAAGTATCGTTATAAGCATTCACATAATAGCCCACCCCCATTTCTTCACGAAGCTTCTGAAAAAGCCTCGAGCTCATACCTGCACCGAGCACCCCTCCGAGCACTGACAATACAGGCGTCTTTTTATCAAAAAGATTATAGGACCGCACCGCAAGCACTAAATGCGTCTGGTCAGTTTGTTTGAATTTAAGTAGAGCTTTCGGCTCGGTTTGTTTCTCTACAACTTTTGGTTTCGTATCTTTTTTAGATTTAGTAATTTTACCAAAAACTGTGTTCGCCTTTTTTAACACATCGCGCTCATTTATCTTACCTGATACCACGAGTATCGTAGCCTCAGGCACATAGTGCGCTTTTTTATAATCAACGAAATCACTGCGTCTCATTTTTAAAATATTCTCTTTGGTCCCTGCTACATTCCACCCAGCTGGCTGGTCACCATACAGAAGCTCACCCATCAAGTCCTGCACATGACGGTTCGGCATATCTTCATACATATTGATCTCCTCAATAATAACACCTTTTTCTTTTTCTATTTCGGCTTCCGGGAAAGTTGAGTTTAGATATATGTCAGAAACTACATCGAAAATTTTATTCAGATTCTTCGCATCGCTCTTGGCATAATATCCTGTGTATTCCTGTGAAGTAAAAGCGTTGTACTGGCTACCAAGAGCATCGAGCTCTTTAGAAATGTCTATTGCCTTGGGCCTTTTGGCTGTGCCCTTAAAACACATATGCTCTAAAAAGTGAGAAATACCATTATTCTCTTTATTCTCATACTTTGAACCAGCTTCAACTAGCACTAATACCGTTGCGGTAGGATTATCCTTCATCGGCACTGTTACCACCCGTAAACCATTTTTAAGTGTTTTCTTTTTGAATTTCATGGTTTGTATTCTAGCATATCAACCGCTTATACATATAGTGACTAATTTTTTATTTAAGATGTCTTATGTTAAAGTTTTAACCATGAAACTAAACAATAGAACATCGGTATTAATAGTAGTTGTGGTCATTTTAGTAGTAACACTTTGGATAAAAAATATAAGTAACAAAAATACAACAGAAGTAAGCATTCCTTCTTTAGCAAACGAAGAGAGTCTTAATTACAAAGATAAATATGAATTGGATTTAAAATCCTATAATGAATACTGGGACAAAACAGAAACTCCAGAAATAGTGAAGTGTCAGTCGATGGAGATGACTATGCAAACTGTTACCTCTCTTTCTTTTACTAAAAAAACAGAATCTATTACCCCATTAATTCCAAACTACGGAGAAGAAAAACAAACATACTACTGCGAACTAAAAGGAATTAGTAAGGCCAATAACCGACACGAGCTCGAGCAACTAGTAAGGAAATATTTTGATGATAATCATTGGCTTTCATACCCATTTGTTGCTGCTGATTGTCGTTAAACAGTGCCAGCATGCCTGGTGTCATACGGATTTTTTCCAGTTGCTGGTTATAAACCGCCCTTTTCGTGTTGAGCAGTAACCGGCTGAGTTGTTTATCTTCCTGGCCA
>CAYZOL010000009.1:0-18382 GCA_964480325.1 uncultured Candidatus Saccharibacteria bacterium
TGGCCAAGCTGTACCACGCCAAATCTAAAATGTCACAATCACAATATTTAAAAATGCTTGAAAGAGAGCTAAATAAAATAAATAAATTAATCGATGTAAAAATCCTTAAGGGCTTAGACTATAGCAAGGAGGCACGAGACCACAAACTAATTCTTCGCAAAATACGTTATAATTCCAAAAGGAGCTTTTTAGATAAATTTCGCTTTTTTCGTCCACTTGTACTTAAATTTTAAATTCAAAAATGGAACAGCTAGACTACAAAAACAAAATACAAAATTTTTATACAAAAAATAAACGCATGCCTACTTACACTGAGATGGTGAAGCTCTTTAGCTTCAAATCCAAAAATGCTGTGTTTAAACTAGTGGAAAAACTGATGGATGCAGGCATAGTAGCCAAGGATCACTTGGGAAGACTTTTACCTACTAAGGCGTTTAGTGAAGTCCCAATACTCGGTACAATTAAGGCCGGACTACCAAGCGATGCAGAGGAGGCAGTACTCGACACTGTGAACTTAGATGACTTTTTAATAAAAAATAAAGGGTTTACATATTTACTAGAAGTTGATGGTGACTCTATGATAAATGCCCATATAGAAGAAGGTGACATGGTGCTAGTGGAGAAAACAAAAAGTGCCAAAGAGGGGGATATAGTTGTGGCTGAAGTCGATGGAGAATTTACTATGAAATATTACAGACTCACCAATGGCAAGCCATGGCTCGAACCCGCCAACAAAAACTATAAACCCATTTACCCCACAGAGAGTTTTAGTATTAGTGGTGTGGTAAGGGCTGTCATAAGGAAGTACTAGAAAAATAAAAATCGGCTGTCATGAAGACAGCCGATGCTTGGGTGAGCCGTTTATAAACGGTCCGAAAATTTTTGTCGGAGACGATTTGTTTTACCCAGAGCAATTTAAGATTCTTGTACTAAAAACAATCACAAATTGCTACAGGCAAACAAAACAGTCCTCAAAATCATTATCAAACTTAACTAGGGGTAGTATAGCATAATGTAAAATATTTGTCAAGCATTTTGGGATGGGGAAAATTATTGGTAAAATAACCTTATGAAATCAAAGAAAATTCAGGGTGTAAGTTTTAGTGAGAAAGTTGTGAAAATTGCGCTATCAATACCTAAAGGAATGGTCACAACATATGGCCGAATTGCACGAGCTGCTGGAGCTGGACCTATGGCCTCGCAGAGTATCACGAGTATTTTAGGAAAAGCTTATGATAATGGAGAGAAAAACATACCCTGGCACAGGATAGTATATGCTGGTGGAAAGGTATGGTTAGATGCCAAGCATGAAAAGGAGCGTTTAGCTTTGTATAAAAAAGAAAAAATAAAAATAGATTTAAAAACAATGAAAATCAAAAATTTTCAAAAAATCTTGTTAGAGTTTAAATAACCACCTACTATTGCTTTTTTTCTATGAGATGGTAAAGTCATTTTGTCTAAATTCTTTCAGCATGAATAGATTAATTACACCGGCCCCCGCTCCACCTGAGCCAGGGCCGAAACCGGAAACCCCGGGGCCAACGACCCCACCCCCGGATCCATTTCCGGGTCCGGGACCAAAGCCAAAGTAAGTTAATAATTGCCGTGCGGATCCGAAAGGACCATCCGTACGGCAATTTAATTTTGTGTACATTTTAAATATTTTTGGTTTAAAAGTAGACTATTTATTTTATTTTTATAGTATAATTAAGTGATGTCTAAAAGTTTGAAAATAGCTGGCATATTTTTTTTGATTATGCTTTTTGTTTTTTGCTTTTACTACTACATAAATCTGAATGTAAATACAAATCAGGAATTATCCGCGCTTGCATTAAATGATTCAATTGTTGGATGTTACGCTTCAGCTTCAGAGCAAAATATTTATACAATGAAGGTTGCAACTATGGATGGTAATGCAGTAACAGGGGAGTTAGCTTACAACAATTTTGGCCAAGGAATGCAAAATGGCATATTCTCGGGAGTATTTCAAAATGACATGATGATAGTAAGCTATGCGTATGCATCAAGCGGAGTAAGTGGAAACAAGCAAATCGTCTTTAAAAAAATAGGTAGTAGTTTTGTCCAAGGATATTCGACCACAGAGGAGGAAATGAACGAGCAAAGTACAGACAACCCTGATAATATAAACCTAAACCTTGGATATAACCCTAACCCAACATTTATAAAATTAGGCAGTTGTAAGTAAGACAAGTATATGACATATAATATTCACCCCATTATTGTGCATTTTCCAATAGCATTACTCTTTTTGTATTCGGTTATTAAAATCTTGCCATTCAAAAAATGCCTTCCATCCTTTGCGTGGATGGATGTTGAAAGGGTGTTACTGTTTTTTGGAGTAGTTGGTGCTTTTGTTGCAAGTAGTACTGGTGAAATTGCTGAGCATTTGGTGAGACCAGACAATAATCTAGTCGAAGCTCATGAGTTTTTTGCTGGCTTATCTACATGGCTGTATGGGCTAATTTTGGCTGGAGAAATATTGGCAATTATGAGTGTTGCAATCAGGACCAAAATTAAACTTCAAAAATATGCACCTATTGTTACCTTTTTTGAAAAAATACTTCATAATCAAAAGCTTTGTAAACTCTTGGCTTTTTTTGGAATTATATCCATAACTATTACTGGCATGTTAGGAGGTGTGATGGTATATGGCCTTGCTGCTGATCCTCTAGCGCCCCTTGTATTACAAATACTTGGCATCACCATCTAATTTTTTACTAAACATTAACTATAAATTTTGATATACTTGGGCTATGGACAATAACCTGAATTTGAAGTCAAAGGTAGTACTTAGCAATAAAGTAGAGATGCCAATCATTGGCTTTGGTGTATATAAAATACAAGATGGTGAGGAAGTTCTTGAAGCAGTAAAATCTGCATTTAGCGCTGGCTACAGAATGGTAGACACTGCAAGTAGATACAATAATGAAAAAGGAGTAGGGCAGGCACTTGTTTCCTATGGGTTAATGCGTGAAGAGGTTTTCATTACTACTAAACTTTGGAATGCTGATCAGGGGTATGATAATACTTTAAAGGCCATAGATGCATCACTTGAGAGGCTTGGTGTTTCGTATGTTGACCTTTATTTGGTTCACTGGCCGTCAGCAAGTGAAGATAAAACTGAAAGTCTAAACAAAAGGGAAGAAACTTGGCGTGCAATGGAAGAAATATACAACTCCGGCAAGGCCAAGGCAATCGGGGTGTCAAATTTTACAATCACCCATCTTGAAGAAATGAAAAAGTACGCTAACACCATGCCTATGGTAAACCAAGTTGAGTTTCACCCATTTTTGTTTCAAAAGGATTTGTTGGAGTATTGCAGGGCAAATAACATCGTTCTAGAAGCTCACACCCCACTAGTTAAAGGTACAAAAATGCTAGATGCACACATAGTAACTATTGCCAAAAAATACAACAAAAGTCCCGCCCAGCTTTTGCTTAGATGGGGGATACAACACGGTGCAGTAGTGCTACCAAAATCATTAAACCCAGACAGAATTAAAGAAAATATAAATATATTTGATTTTGAGATTGCTCCCGAAGATATGGAAAAGCTAGACTCGCTAAACAACAACGAGCGTCAGGCTTGGGACCCTACAAATATTAAGTAGCTCTTATACTATTCTTCTTCCTTTTTAGAATCCTCCTTTTTTTCGTTGTTGTGCCCATGAGCATCAACTTCGTAAGCGGTGTTTTGTTGTTCAAAAAAGTTGACTAATTCGAATACATCAGTCGCAGTGGACATCCATTTTGCTGGGTTGGTTACTTTGAAATGAGCTTCCAGGCCAAGTTCCTCAAGCCTTCTGTCAGCCACATATTGCACATACTGGTTTACATAGTCTGCATTGAGCCCTAGTATCCCATTTGGAAATAGGTCTTTGTTGTAATTAGCCTCAAGGGTTACGCCTTCAACGATTGTTTGTTTAATCTCCTCGGCAAATTCTTCAGTCAGAAGTTCAGGGTTTTCTTCCAAGATAGTATGAATAAGTTGTATACCAAATTTCAAATGCAAGCTTTCATCACGAAGCACCCAGTTTATCATTGAGCCTAAGTTTCGTAGCTGGTTCCTTTGTCTAAAGGAAAGTGCCACCATAAAGCCCGAATAAAACCAAATACCCTCCATAACAATGTTTGAAGCCACTAGGTTTCGAAGGAAATCCTTCTTACCCTCGACTGTTTCTACATCCAATACATCCTCAGTCATTCGAGTCAGATATTTGTTTATAAATGCCTCTTTCTTTGCCATTGAGTCAGTCTCAAGGTGCACATTGTAAACTTTGTCTCTGTTTAAGGGAAAAGTTTCGAGCACATACTCAAAGGCAACACAGTGGTTGGCTTCTTCAAACATTTGCTTGGCAAGATAAAGATGGCACTCGGGGGATTTCACATAAGGATAAATACCTAAAGCCAAAACTCTGTTTACAATAAGCTCTGCTGGGTTAAAGAATGCCATCAAAAACTCCACCGCATGACGCTCATCCTCTGTCATCTTTTTCCAGTCAACAAGGTCTTCACCTAGTGGTATTTCGTGTGGGAACCAGCTGTTTCTTACAGCTTGGTTATAAAGCTCATAAGCCCACTTGTACTTCATTGGATGCAAATTAACGTCTGTTGGTGAAGATTTACCTAAAATCATATTATTAAAAAGTATTATTCTTATAATTACTGACAGCTTTCACACAAGAATTTTTCTTGAGGATCTTCTTCGATGTTTATGTTACTTTCATTACTTGCGAGAGCTACAGGAGTTTTATTTAGATCAAAGCTCTCCACTGTTGAAGGAATTGGAGCAATATTTTGCACCGGCTCTATTGTAGCACTTTCTGTACTTTTGTCTCGTAGTATCGCAAAGCCTCTTTTGCCTAATGCCTGAGCTTTATTCACGCTTGTAGTTGATTGTTCAGCGGTATGTCTTGGCTTCATGTGTAGGTAGTATGTAGTTTTTAAACCCTTATCCCATGCAGTCGAGTAAATGTTCATAATTTCATCAATATCACGTATATCAAGATACATGTTGCGAGAAATACCCATATCCACCCATTTTTGAGCACGTGCAGCTACCTCCACATATGCATAAGGGGAGACAGCAAATGATGTTTTGTAGATTCTCTTTATGTGCTCAGGAATTTCAGGGATTTCTGTTAAATCACCTTGATTTGTTAAAATTTTCTCACGAGTTTGCTCCCAAAGATTTTCATTTATCAAAGTCTCAACTAAATTTGGGTTAATTTCCAAGTATTTTCCAGATATTTTATTTCGGGAGAACATTTGAGTAAAGCGAGGGTCAATGCCCGGAGAAGTACCCGCCACAAGCCCAATATTAGCGTTAGGAGCGATAGCAAGTAGTGTTGCATTACGCATACCTTTTTTTACCTTGGCACGTACTGCGTCCCAATCCAAGGCTGGCAAGAGTAGGGCAGACTCTTTTTTGACAGTTAGTTCTCTTTCACGGTTAGCCTCAAGTTTGAAGATAGTATCAACAGGTACCTGTCCTTTTGACCATTCTGAGCCCTTGTAATTCTTATATGAACCTCTTTCTTCGGCGAGATTTGTTGACTCATCTATGGCCATGTATGAAATAAACTCAAACACTTGGTCTGCGAGATCATGTGCCTTTGCGTCCTCATAAGAGTATCCAAGTTTCTCGATTGTGTCAGCAAATCCCATGAGCCCCAGGCCTACTGCTCTATTTTCACTATCCGCTTTCTTTGCCTCTGGAATGGGTAATTCGTTAATGTCTACAAGGTTATCTAGTTGGCGTATGGCAAGACGAGTTGAATCCTCAAGCCTATGCCAATCAACCTGGCCGTTAACAATATGACGTGCCAAGTTTATTGAAACGAGGTTACATACTGCAATATTTTCCTTATCAGTAGGCAATGTGACTTCAGTACACAAGTTTGAACAATGGATAGTACCAGTATTGTTATTTAAAGCTCTAACATTGATTGCATCCTTCCAGGTAAGCCATGGGTGAGAGGTAGTCTCGAGGGAAACAAGTATATTTTTGTATTGCTGACGAGCAGGAATTACATTAAACATCTTAATTTTTCCATTTTTTGCCATTTCAACATACTCGTTGTATCTTTTGGAAAACTTTTCACCATACAGTTCATTCAAATCCTTAACTTCATTTGGGTCAAATAAGTACCATTGGTCGCCATTTAACACTCTCTTCATGAATTCGTCTGATATATATACCGCAGTGTTTGCAGTACGGGTTCTGCGATAATCATCACCATTGTTTTGTTTTAGATCCAAGAAATCTTGAAAGTTTAAATGCCAGTTTTCCATATAAAAACACAAAGCGCCCTTTTTCTTTCCACCTCGTTGAACCGCGCGTACAGCAGAGTCAATTATATGCATAAAAGGTATTGGTCCTGAGGAAATTGTGTTGTTGGACTTTAGAGTTGAACCTTCCGCACGAAGCTTGGTAACTGAAAGGCCTATTCCACCTGTGGCTTTTGAAAGTAAAAGCACGTCTGAAACTGTTTTACCAATGTGTGCCATGTCATCATGTATTTCCATCAGGAAACAGTTTGATAGTTTTGGGTTGGGAGTTCCTGCGCCAATGTTTGAAGAGCCTGCTGAGAGGTACTCTAGTCGAGACATTTTGTTATAAAACTTTTTTGCCCAGACATTTGGCTCTTTTTCATTCAGAGACATACCCATAGACACACGCATCCAAAAATATTGTGGAGTTTCAAGAGGTGATTGTTTTTCATCCTTGGTTAGATATCTGTTTTGCATGGTAGAGAGGCCTGAGTACTTATAAAGCTCATCGTTTTCCATCTTGAGGCTCTGGGCTAAGTCATCCAGGTCAAAAACAGTAGCCATTCTCTTATCAAGAAGACCCTTTTCGACAGAGTCTAAAATATAATCCTTAAAATGAGCGTTATGGAGCTTGGTTAATTCAGCTGTCGTTATTGGTTTGAGTCCGTCTGGGTCGTAGTCACCTAAGACCTTTTTGTAAATTACTTTTAATAATAGTCTTGTAGCAATTTTATCAAATTCAAGGCCAAACTGGCTGTTTTGTAGGGCAGCATTTATAGTGGCCATATCCAACTCCTCGGTAGTAATACCATTATATAATGTTAGTCTTGTTTCAGTTGCTATTTGGATTACTTTTGAGATAGGATCATCTATACCATAACAGGCTCTTTCTATTGATTTGTTAATTCGATCCGCATTGAAGGGGACCTTTGAGCCGTCTTTTTTTGTTATAGTAATTGTCATAGTTTTACTATTATAACTTGCAGCTAAATTATAACACCTGTGGATAAAAAGTTTAGTATAGGAAAAGCAACTTGTGTCAAATTTTTTTTCAAAAAATCCAACAACCACTTATAAAATTTTGGGTTAAAGTATTAAACAAAAAATTATTAAAAATAAATTGGCAAAATATTGAAAAAAAGGTTTGAAAAGAGTATTATTCAAATATGCTTTTTAATCTTATAAAGATCTTTGTACCTACAACTTTTGCATTTTTCTTTGGGCTGGCTATTACCCCTATTGCTACACACTTTTTTTACAAATACAAAATGTGGAAGAGGTACTCCCGAAATAGTAGCGCAATCACTAGTGACTTTAAGAGAATCCACAATGAAAATGATGAGCTTAAAACTCCAAGAGTTGGTGGTATAATCATTTGGTTTTCTGCTTTGTTTACAACTTTGATTTTTTACATTGTTTATCTGCTGTTTCCGTCTGATTTTACAACTGAAATTAACTTTTTAAGTAGAAACCAAACCCTGATTCCATTTTTTACATTGTTATTTGGTTCACTTTTGGGACTTTGGGATGATCTTATACAAATATATGGCAAGGGCAAATTTGCACGAGATGACATAAATTGGAGGAACTGGAAGGCTTTTTTGGTTACTGTTGTTTCCTTACTTATAGGTTCATGGTTTTTTTATAAACTGGGCATGGTAACACTACATATACCTTTTGGTGGAGACTTGTACTTGGGTGTATTTATTATTCCTGCTTTTGTAATAGTAGCGCTTGCAACATTCTCAGGTGGCGTAATTGATGGTATTGATGGACTCTCTGGTGGAGTATTAGCCTCAATATTTGGGGCGTATGCGGTAATTGCTTTTTCAAACAACCAACTAGACTTGGCTGCTTTTTGTGGGGTAATTGGAGGGGTAGTTTTGGCTTTCTTGTGGTTCAATATTCCTCCGGCTAGATTTTACATGGGGGAGACAGGGATGATGGGTCTTACAATTACACTTTCCACTATCTCCTTTTTGACTGACTCGGTATTTATTTTACCTATTGTTGCGCTACCGCTTGTAATTACTTCCTTGTCAGTTATTTTGCAATCAATATCAAAGAAAATAAGAAATGGTAAAAGGCTTTTTCGTGTGGCACCACTGCACCATCATTTTGAGGCGATCGGCTGGCCAGCACATAAGGTTACTATGCGGTATTGGGTTTTTTCTGTTGTTTTTGCCATTGTCGGTATTATTTTAGCAATAATAAGCAGATGAAGAATAAGGGCAAAAAAATTGACAGGTTTTTCCTAACACTTGTTTTGATCCTAATTTTTGGAGGTTTGGCAATGTTTGTTTCGGCATCGCTAGGAGTTTTTGCAAAGAACGAAAAGACTTTTTATACAATTTTGTTTAGTCAGTTGGCTCTCGGCTTGTGCATGGGTTTTATTGGAATGTATTTTGCTCTTAAAATCGATTACAAATTATTGAGAAAATATTCATTTTATATTTTCCTTATTTCAATTTTGTTGGTTTCGTTGGTTTTTATTCCAGGCATTGGGTGGAGCCATGGGGGCGCCAGGAGATGGGTTTCGCTTGGGCCTGTCTCATTTCAACCTGCCGAGTTTTTAAAATTCGGTTTTATTATTTATTTTTCTTCATGGCTTGCGTCAGTAAAGGCAAGAATAAAGGACTTTAAATTTGGTGTTTTGCCGTTACTTATAATGCTTGGAATTATTGCATTTATTTTACTCAAGCAGCCAGATACAAAGAGCTTTATATTAATTACAATTACTGGCATTTCTATGCTTTTTATTTCAGATGTACCGCTCAAGTATATATTTGGAGCAGGGGCAATTGCAGTAGTTTTTTTAGTAACTCTTGTTTTTTTTAAACCGTATCTTCAGGAACGTGTTAAAACATTTTTAAATCCAAGTGAGGATGCAAAAGGATCGTCTTATCAAATTCAACAGTCACTAATAGCTGTGGGAGGGGGCGGTGTTTTTGGTAGGGGGTACGGCCAAAGTATTCAAAAGTTTAGCTATTTACCTGAGGCACAAGGAGACTCAATTTTTGCAGTAATAGGGGAGGAACTTGGTTTTGTAGGTAGTGTGGGAGTAGTTGTACTATATGTACTTTTTGCATTGCGTGGCTTTAGGATTGCTAATAATTCACCAGATGTTTTCAGTAGACTTTTAGTGTCTGGAATTGTTATACTCATTGTAGGACAATCATTTTTGCATATTGCTTCAGTTATCGGCGTGTTTCCGCTCACTGGTGTGCCACTACCATTCATTAGTCACGGGGGTACATCATTGATGATATATCTTGTTGCAGTAGGTATAGTATTACAAGTATCAAAATTTAGTAAAAATAAAGTTCAGGCATCTAAATAATAAGTACTAGACAATAAGTAATATTATAAAAAGTTTAGAATGCTTAAACACAAAAAACTTAAATGAAAATTGTTTTTACAGGAGGAGGGACAGGTGGTGACTTTTATCCGATTATTGCAGTAGTTCAAAGAGTAAATCAGATAATTGACCACGAAAATATTATAGGGGCAAAACTATATTTCTTTTCCAATGATCCTTATGATAAAGAGGCTCTTTTTGAAAGTGGACTTATCTATGAAGAAATTTTTTCTGGAAAAAGATACTCATCTTTTTCTGTGAAGAATTTTGCAAATATTTTTAAAGTAATTTTGGGTGTAATTGGTGCAATTTTTAAATTATTTATTATTTACCCAGATGTTGTTTTTAGTAAAGGTGGTCCGGCAGCATACCCGACTGTTTTTGCTGCAAGAATTCTTAGGATTCCAGTAGTAGTTCTTGAATCCAATTTGATCCCAGAAAAAGTTAACCGATGGTCCGGCGGATTTGCAAAAAAAGTAGCTGTTTCTTTTGACGAGACAGCCGAATTCTTTCCAAAAAAGAAAGTAGCCTGGGTTGGCCATCCAATACGGATGGAACTGGAGCATCCAACAGTTAAGGCCGAAGCATTAAAATTTTTTAAGCTTGAGTCTAATTTGCCTGTGCTCCTCGTAATAGGAGGAACAGAGGGCTCAGAACTCATTAATAATATTGTGCTTGATGCGTTGCCAGATTTACTCAAAAAATATCAGATAATACATCAAACAGGTGTAATGGATTACAAAGGTACTTTGGGGCGAGTAGATATTCTTTTAGAAAATAATCAAGATAGAGTCCGCTATATGCCCTTTGCATTTTTGAATCCACTTCAAATGAAAATGGCGGCAGGTTCAGCTTCTGTAGTTATTTCTCGAGCGAGTTCTGTAATATTTGAAATAGCTTCCTGGGGACTGCCTTCAATAATTGTTCCTATAACTGACGACAAAAGCGATCAACAGATGAAAAATGCTTTTACTTACGCAAGAGCTGGTGCCTGTATAGTAGTTGAAGAAATGAACATGAAAGCCAATATTTTAATCGAAGAGATTGATCGAATAATAAATGACAAAATTGAATATGCAAAACTTCAGTCTGGGGCACGTGGATTTCATAAGCCAGACGCAGCAACAAAAATTGCTCGAGAGTTAGTAAACATCACTTTGTCACACGAGGGATAAATGCTAAAATAACTGGATGAATAGTAATAACAGTACAGATGATTCTAAAAAGGTAGTTACAAGGTTTGCCCCTAGTCCTACTGGTTTTTTGCACGTTGGCGGGGTGCGTACCGCTTTATATGCATGGCTTTGGGCTAAAAAGCATAATGGTACCTTCATTCTGCGAATCGAGGATACCGATAAAGATAGGGAAGTAGAAGGTTCCATAAACCACATGATTGCTTCATTGAAATGGCTAGGAATTAACTGGGACGAGGGGCCAGACATTGGTGGGCCTCATGCGCCATATCTGCAGTCGGAGCGTTTGGACCTGTATAAAAAATATGCTCAAGTGTTAATTGAAAAAGGACTAGCTTACCCTGACCCATACTCGGAAGAAGAGCTTGACTCATTTAGAAAAAAAGCCGAGGAAGAAAAAAGACCTTTTTTATACAGAGATCACAGACCAGAAAGTTTTGAAAATTGGGACGGTACAAAAGCACTCAGATTCAAAACAACTGAAATAAAAAGTTATTATTGGAACGATATTGCACGAGGGGAGCTTCATGCCGGTGAAGAAGCATTGGATGATTTTATTTTAATCAAAAGTGATGGCTATCCTACCTACAATTTTGCTCATATTATAGACGACCTACAGATGAAGGTTACGCATATTATGCGGGCTGATGAATTTATATCCTCTACGCCTAAATTTTTATCTTTATACAAAGCGCTTGAGATAGATCCACCTTACTTTGTAACACTGCCTCCTATTTTGGCGCCTGGTGGAAAGAAAAAGTTAAGCAAAAGAGATGGCGCAAAGGATATTCTTGATTATCAAAAAGAGGGGTACTTGCCTGATGCTATGGTGAATTTTTTGGCATTGCTTGGATGGAACCCCGGAGGAGAAAAAGAAATTTTTACAAAAGAGGAGTTGATTAATGCATTTGATGTAAGCCGTATCCAGCATTCTGGTGCGCAAATTAATTTAGAAAAGTTGGACTGGATAAACAAGGAGCACATCAAACTACTGCCAGCTGAAGAAGTTCAAAAAAATATTTTGGAATGGCTGCCTGGTAATTTCAGAAACCCAAAATTAGTTCCGGTAATTTTAGACAGAATTTCAAAATGGAGTGATATCAGTGGCATGGTGGAGAGAGGGGAGTTGGACTTATTTATTAAGTCCCCAGAGTACTCCAGGGATAAATTGGCTTTCAAGAATGCTACAAAAGAGCAAACAGAAGAGAATTTAAAAATGGCAATAAAAGGGTTGGAAGCATTGCCTAGAGAAGATTTTACACAAGAAAACATAAAAAGTGCGTTAATGTCAATAGCGGACAAGTTAGGAAGCAGGGGAGAGCTGCTTCATCCGGTGAGGTTTGCGCTCTCTGGTGCTGAAAAATCTCCTGACCCATTTATTATAGCTTCAATATTAGGTAAAGATGAAAGTATCAGAAGACTACAAAAAGCAATTTAATTTTATAATTGTATTAGGTATATTTTTGTTTGTATTTTTTAATACTTCTTTTTCTAGTTTTGCACAAAGTGTAGATGATTTGCAAAATAAGATAAACCAAAAAAATGCTGACATCGAAAAACTTGAGCAGGAAATTGCAAAATATAAAAGCGAGTTAAATACAATTAGTAAACAAAAAAACACACTAAGCTCGCTTATTGCAGAGCTTGATTTAACGAGGAAGAAACTCTCAGCCGATATAAATCTTACCCAGTCGAAAATAGATAAAACCAATTTAAAAATTGAAGAATTAAGTGGAGATATTGGCAAGAAAGAAGATGCAATATCTAATGACTCTCAGGCGCTTGCGCTAAGCCTAAGGCGTATTAATGAATTTGACCAAAATACAATTTTTGAAAATATTTTGTCCAACGATAATTTTAGCGATGTTTGGAATGATATTGATGCAATGACATATGTTAGGGAAAAAATAATTGAAAAAATTGATAATTTAAAAAGGGTCAAAGGGGAGTTGGAGGGCACAAGAGACGAGACAATAAGCGCTAAGGAAGAACTAGTGGCTTTAAGAGTACAGCTTGCAGATGAGAAAAAAATAGTTGATCAAAACAAAAGTGAGAAAGACAAAATATTAAAACAAACAAAAAATAGCGAATCTAATTATCAAAAGATATTAAAAAGCCAGACTGAAAAAAAGCAAGCACTTGAACAAGAGGTGCAAGAGTATGAATCACAGCTAAAGTTCATCCTTGATCCTACGAAGCTACCAGGCGCAGGTGTACTAAGCTGGCCACTAGACGATGTGTTGATCACTCAATTATTTGGCAAGACTTTGGCTGCAAAGAGACTCTATGCATCAGGAAGTCATAGTGGTGTCGATTTTAGGGCATCTGTAGGCACTCCAGTAATGGCTATGGCAGACGGTGTTGTGGAAGGCTATGGAGACACTGACACCACTTGTCCAAGGGCTTCCTTTGGTAAGTGGGTATTTATAACTTACAACAATGGTTTGTCTAGTACATATGGTCACTTGTCCTTAATAAAGGCATACGTAGGCCAAAAGGTTTCAAGGGGCGAGGTTGTGGCATATAGTGGTAGCACAGGTCATGTTACTGGCCCACATTTGCATGTGACTGTATATGCTAATGGAGCAGCAAGCGTAAAGACGCTCCCAAGCAAGTCATGCTCAGGTAGGACTCTGACACAGCCTATAGCAGCTACAAATGCATATTTGGACCCAATGTATTATTTGCCACCTTACAATAGGTAAAATTTGGTCACTTAGCCCTTGAGTAATTTATAGATTTAATTATAATCTTAGTAATTATGAAAAATTTTAAAAATCAAAAAGAAGGAGGTTTTGTGGAGCTAATATTCGTCATCATTATTGTATTTCTTTTGATGAGATATTATCACTTAACATTCACAGGAATATGGTATTGGCTTGTAGATTTATTTAATAGTGTTAAATAGTAAGTTTTTTCTACGATTAGCCTACCGGAAAGATATATTGTGCGACACGGTATTATTTAAATAAACCATTTATTACTTACATGACGAGGAAGGTTCATACCCTGCCCTCTGGGCTTCATCTCTAGTCGCAAAGTAAACTCTGTTTGCTATCTTGATACTCTTGCCTGCAGAGCAGTTGGCTGGGTAGTACTTACTCCCCCTACTAGAGGCAAAAAAGCTTTTGGAGGAAGTGGTGGGGTTATTTATGGTAGAATTCATTGAAATCGCTTGCTTCACGGGCTGAGGCATCTCGGCATAACTTATACTTTTAACTACACTGGCACTTTGATTGTCACCGTCAAGATACTGTATTTTTAACCCCTTCCCATCGCCTACCACAGAAAGCCTGCCAAGCCCAAACGAGGCCAATCCCACAAGCACAAGAATTATTAGTATTAGTATATCTTTGCCCCGCTCACCTGCTATAAATTGCTTGATTTTTTCCATGGAATTGTTTATAATTGTTTTGATTCAATTTATAGCTGAATTTTAACATTAAATTAACCAAAAACAATGGCACATAGAAAAGCCGGCGGAACCGCCAAAAACTTAAGAGATTCTAACCCAAAGTACCTGGGTACTAAGCTTTCAGATGGCGAGAGCGCTAAGGCCGGCTCTGTTATTATTCGTCAAAGGGGTACCAAAATAATGGCAGGCACAAATGTGGCTCTCGGCAAGGATCATACTCTTTTTGCTCTTAAGGCTGGGACGGTAAAATTCGGAACGAAAAGAAAAATATCTTTCAATGGTTCAACTTCAGTCAAAAAAGTTGTAAACGTTGTTTAAAGTGAGAATATTATTAGCTTAATAAAGTAAAATCATATTATGGGAGAGCAAAAATTTAACAATGATGAAGATGATGAATTTGATCCATTTTCTGCCGCTTTTAGAGATAAAGAATTACAACAAAAAGGAGAAGATGGATACTATTCTACAACAAATCGTGATGGGGTGGACGGGGGCGGCGCTGTGTCTTTTAGTACTAAACGTAATAGTATAGGGGGTAAGATTACTGAAGGTTTCGATGCCCTGAATGCAGCTGATGCGGATATGAACGAAAGATACCCAGAAGATGGGGGCACTAATTAATATTATTTTTAGATTAAGCTTGAGACAACTACAAGTTTAAAGGATGCCTTTTTGCCTTTGATTAAAATAGGGATGTCATGCTCCCCTACTTCTTTTACTGGTTTTTCTAGTACTATAAACTCCTCGCCTATCTCAGCATGGTGATTTTTACGCATCGCCTCGATAATTTCCTTTTTATGAATTGAGGAAAAAAGATGCCCCTTTTCATTTGCTTTTGCGCTTATTGTAATAGTTTTGCTTTTGATTTCCTCCAAGTTCTTCATCAGCAATTCATCCTGAACAGCTCTCTCCAAGATAATATCCTTCTTGCGTATTTCATGCGCTTGTATAGCCTTTGGAGTGGCTATCTCTACAAGCTTACGAGGTATCAAAAAATTTAGCGCATAGCCATCGTTAACGTCTTTTACATCATACTTCTTCCCTACTCTCGGCACATCTTTTAAAAATATTACTTTCATATTATTTCTTATATTGATCCCAATTATTTAATATTTCAACTGCTTTATCCATCTGAGGGTCCTTATCTCCTTCCGCATCCTTGGCAGTATATTTAACCTCATAGTCAGGAGTAAGTCCTTTTTCTGAAATTGAAATACCTTTTGGTGTTAACCATTTAGCTATTGTGATTTTAAGAATAGTGTCAGGGGTAACCTCTACCACCTCTTGTACAGAGCCCTTGCCATAGCTTTTTGTTCCTACAAGTAATGCCTTGTTGTAGTCCTTCATTGCTCCTGCAAAAATCTCAGAGGCGGAAGCAGAGCCTCCATCAATTAAAATTACAAAATGAAGAGTTTCATTAAAAATATTGTAGCCTTGACTGCGATAGTTTTTTTGCTTGCTATTTTTACCTGCGTCTTCAATTACCACAGTTTTACCTGATGGTAAAAACCATGATGTCATGTCGACAGCAGCATCTAGGTAGCCTCCTGGGTTACCACGTAAGTCAAGCACAAGCTTGTTAGTACCAGACTCCGTAAACTTTTTGATTGCTCCTCTAAACAAGTCTGCTGAGTTTGCCGTAAAACTATAAAGCTTAATAGTAAAAATACCATCCTTCATTTCAGTATCCAATGTAGGCACGTTGATAGTATCACGAATTATTTTGATCTCTCTTGGCTCGCTGTCCCCTTCACGGAAGATATTAAGCTTTACTTCTGTGCCTTTCTCCCCTCTTATTAGTTTTATTGCCTTATCGATGCTCATGTCCGAAGTGATTGCGTCATCAATTTTAAGTATTTTGTCCCCTGATTTTATTCCTGCCTTATATGCTGGTGTGTCTTTAAGTGGCGCTATAACAGTTAGCATCCCGTCCTTCATACCTATTTCCATACCAACTCCGCTAAAGTTACCTGCAATGCTAGATTCAAACATATTGGCCTCATCAGGCGTAAAAAAGGAGGTATAAGGGTCCTTAAGTGAGCCTAGCAGGCCTTTTATGGCGCCATATACTCTATCTTGGTCAGTAGCAATCTCTGGGTTGGGACTTTTTTCGTCGATTATATGCCACACTTTCCAAAATGGTGCGAAGTCAACCTTAGTGCTCGCATCTTCCATGTTTGAAAGTGAAATTTCTTTTTGGATTACAATATTTTTATTTAATCCAAAATAATATCCAGAACCAAAAAAAATAGCTAGTAAGGCTATCAATAATATATTTTGTTTTAACTTAGAATCTTGAAACATTATTTTTTATTTTGCCCTTTCTGCATCATTTTCCAAAAACTCCTCAACTGTGTCTACCATTTGATCAATTTTGTTTTCTGAAAAATTATCAAATACTTTTTCGTGTTTTTTGCCCTTTTTTCTGGCCTCTCTTATTTCCTTGTAAAATACAAAGCTTAAATAAATAAGCGCTAAACCAGTTAGGCTAAACAAACCATTCTTTATACCAATAGGAAAGCCGGAAAACGGCAGTAATGCTGTCCAGATACCCAAAATCAATATTGTTCGTGCCCTTAGCATTTAGGCATTATAGCAAAAAATTACAAAATAATGCAATTTTGCCTATATTCCTTAAAACTAACTTATATTATTTATTTAACTGTGCTCGAGTTTTAGGACCCACTACGCCATCGGCTTTTAATCCTTGAACTTTTTGGTATTTCTTTACTGCTTCTTTTGTGAGTTTACCAAAGTATCCATTAATTGGGCCTTTATAGAAACCTAGAGCTGTAAGTCTTTTTTGAAGTTCTGTAACATCGTTACCCTTTGAACCGAACTTAAGATTTTTATTAAATTTGAAAGTCTCCTCACCCAATACTTTACCTTGTGGTGCTGTTTGACTAATTTGGTTAGTATTAATGTTTGCGTTTACTAAGTTTTGATTTTGCTGTGACATTTGTTGCAAAAGCCAAAGTGGCACTGAGCCACCTCCCCCTCCAGAGGATACTGGTTGGCTGGTGGAACCTACAACCTCTTTACCAACAGTCTCAGGTGATCCGTGTGACACTGGGCGTAAGTAATAAGTTGTGCCTGAGTTTAATCCGCTAACTACTACTGAATGTTCTGTAACTAAAGTAACGTCTTCAACGGTAGAACTTGCGTATCCATAATTTGGCGCAGTCCCAGTTATTGAACTATGTGATACTGTGTCATAAATAACTCGGCTTGTAGATAGGTGGTCAGTTGTCCAGGTTATCGTTATTGAACTTGTACTTACAGTTGAAGAAACTTCAGAACTTATCACCGGTACTACGTTTACTGTACGAGTGACCTCGGTTGCATTGTTGCTTGAAGAGTCAGAAATATTGTATTTGATTACATAAGAGCCCATAGTGTTTGTGTCTATTGTATCGCCACTTACAACCACTGACCCACTTATGTCACCATCTACATCATCTAGGATGCTTACTCCTGGGTCAGTAAAGACAGAGCCCACACTAAGCACTAATGGGTTTGCTCCCAAGAGAGTTATAACTGGTGGCATAGAGTCCACTACTTTCACAGTGCGAGTAACTTCATCTGCGACATTACCACTAGTGTCTGTAACATTATACGTGACAGAATATTGTCCTAATACCGCAGTATTTACAGAGGAGGAATCGATAGTAGCAGAAAGACCTGTATCATAATTGTCGCTTATTGTTGCTCCTGCTTCAGTATATGTAGTGTTGAACATTACAAGCTGTGGATTGTCCCCTAGGAGAGTTATAACTGGTTTGGTAGTATCTACAATCTTCACTGTTCTTGATTCACTAGCATTATTACCTGCATTGTCAGATGAAGTATAGTAAACAGTGTAATCACCCAATACATCTACATTAACAGCACTTGCGTCAGTAGTTAAACTCGGTAGTGAGTCAAGTGCATCGGTAACACTTGCGCCTAGTTCTACATAAACACTGTGCACTTCTAAGGTCTGAGGATTGTCACCATCGATAGTTATAACTGGTGAAGTTTTATCTACAGTAAAGTCGAATGCGTCTGTGTCTACATGACCTAAGGTGTCTGTCGCTTTAACTACAAAAGTATGAGCTCCTTCGGAAAGAGTGTCGTAGCTTA
>CAYZOL010000010.1:0-18208 GCA_964480325.1 uncultured Candidatus Saccharibacteria bacterium
TCTCTTTGAATTGCTACTTGAAGTAAACACTGAGGAATATTGTTTTGTTCGGAGATTGTTTTTATAGTATTATAGAAACTTGTTTTTTTAAATACAGTGTCTGTCGATTGTGTCAAAGAAAGTTTATATTCGTGTGGGTCTATATCTATTATTGAGACTTCCACACTTGGTATATACATACAAAGATTCAACAGCCCTGGGTTAACTGTATTTAATAGTAAATACGAAGCTAAGGCTAAAAGTAGTCCTAGTAGGGCGTTTCTAACCCTTTCCATACCAGCTGCTTTTGAAGAAATAAGCTCACTAGTCATATACTGAAGCCCCCCAATAACTATCATTAGCACAGCAAGTGCAGCTATTATGCCAATAATTACTTTAATTGTTGTGTTTACATAAACACCCAAAGGACACTCACCTTCTGTTGAGAATGTAGGCGATGCAGGGTCTAACGGAGCTAAATAATTATAAGTTGTTTGGGTGTCAGGTGTTTGGGATGGTGTAGACGGGTTACCATAGCTTGCTGGATCAAGTGGATTAAATGGATTTGTTATCCCTTGGGCTATAACTATTCCAAAATTAGAGAAAAACACAAGCAACACAAGTGCACTGAAAAGAAAAGAAGCTTTTTTTAGTCTAAATATATTTTTCTTTATTTTAGAAATTAACATTTATCTTTTTGGTTGCAGTTTGAAACATTGTCGTTGTGTTATTTACCTCTGCTTCAATACTAGCCTGGCCAGTCTTACCTTCTTGGCCTTTTATGCTTAGCTCATTTTTTGGGCTAGTTTCATTTAACGGACGACCATTTATTGACCACTTGAATTCAAAGTCTTTTGATTTAATATCTGTGAAAGAAAAAAAGTAAGGCACAGCTACAATAATTGCGCCGTTTTTATCAATTTTTGATGAACTATTTAATGCATTGTGTAGCATCACTCCTGTTTCAGGGTCTTTTTTGTAAAACACAAGTTTTGGTAAAACAGGCTTCAGGTCAATCTTCCCCTCACCTATTTTGTTACCAGAAACATCAGATACTTTTACTTTTACATCAACACTATCATCCAAAAAACTTGTTTTAAAGCTGAAAATATTTTTACCCCAACCAGAAGACTCCAACTGGCCCTTGTCTTCTTTCGTCCATTCATATGACAAGTTGCTTGGATGAACCATTTGAACCCCAGATATTACACTAGGCACAGCTACAACTTTAAAAGTTCCTTCTTTGCCAACCATGGTTTTGCCCCTATAAAAAGGAGTTGTATAAGAGTCCACAGCCTCCCACAACATGTCTACATCAGTAGGAGTTATTGAAAATGTTTTTGATAAACTAGTACTATTTACTGTATCTATTGTCGCTGTAACATTAGTGGTTATACCTATATTGCCTGCATCAAACGAGAAGCTTACCTTACCTATTCCACTTGATATTGGGTTGCCGTTTACTGACCAAGTGATATAAGTTTTACTTAAATCTAGTACATAGCTCTTAAGGGTAGCGCTTACATTTTCATTAGGGGCAGGATATTGAGGCGACATTACTACAATAATATCGGTATTACGCACTTGAGCACTTGTAATATTGTTAAATGGCAAAAATACAGCCACAAGAATTAATATTAAGTATACTCTTTTCATATTGCTATTAATTATAACACTTTATTTATTTATTTCTAACTCTTCCAACTCCTCTTTTGATTTTTTAATCGCTAATATTTGTGACGGGTCAGATGTAATTATTTGATCCTCCGTATAAGAAGAAACCACCTTTATGGCTACATGTTTCATGCCGGCAAAAAATATACCCTCCCCCACTCCAGACTCAAGTAGTAGATATTTTTCTTCATCTGTAAGGTTGAACGTTTTTTGGAGAATATCAATAGTACTTGGTGATTGTTTTAATAGTATTTGTATTGAGGAGTTTGTAATAATAGGTACTCCATAGGGCGACTTCATAAAGTCTGCCGCGTCTTGGGTAATTGTAGCAAGACCCAAGTAATACTTTCTGCCTCTTTTTGCCATTGAGTATAAAAACGAAGCGGTATCCTCGGACTTCATCATCCACCATGCCTCATCCACCACCAGTAAACGTTTTTTTAAGGTTTTTCGGATTGTGTTCCATATATAATGGGTGACTATATACATCGCGATTGGTTTGAGCTCATCCTCCATATCGCGCACAGAAAAAACAACAAATTTTTTATTAATATCTACATTTGATGGTTTGTTGATAAACGTAGACCACGAACCCTTGGTAAACTTTGCAAGCCTTTGTACTACTGAGTTACTACCCTCCATTCCTCCTAGTACCATTTCAAAGTCTGATAGTAGTGGGGGCTCAATATTTGTGAAATTTGATTCAGGGGTAATGTCTTTTATTGCATAAGTTTCAGAAATTGCTCTATCCACGATAGCATCCTCTTCCGGAGTAAGGCCTCCAAGCATGAGCCTGAACAACCCCACGAGGTTAATAGTGTTTGACCTTAAGACATCTTCGTTTGTTTCGTCCTCGCGTGGGATAGGAAGGTCAAAAGGGTTTATGTGGTGGTCAGATGATAATGAAATATTAAAATACCTTCCACCCACAGTTTCAGCTAAGTACTCATATTCCCTTTCAGGGTCGATGACAATAACATCAATGTCAAACATTAAAGACCTTAATATTTCTAACTTTGTAGCATAACTTTTACCACTACCTGATTTAGCAAATGTGACAGAATTGTAGTTTTCTAACGAAAACCTATCAAAAATAACTAAACTGGAGTTGTGCCTGTTTATACCATAAAGTATCCCCTTGTCTGAGGTTAAGTCAAAAGATACAAACGGAAAAACTGAAGATAATGGTTCAGAGTTTAGCTTTTGGTTTATATTAAGTAAATCAGAACCTATAGGAATAACACTTTTAAAACCATCTTCTTGTTGGAACAAGGCCGGCTTTATGTACACTAACTTTGATTCCAATATTGATTTTATTTCATTTTCTATTTTGTATAACTCCAAATCATTGTCCGCATATATTGTTATATAAATCCCCACGTCGAATAATTTTTCCTGTGCTTGAATTAAATTGTTACGTAGCTCCTCCAGGTCTTGGTAGGCAGTATCTAGCATTGGGTCACGCACTACCCCTCGAGACTCTCGTATACTTATCTGGCTTTGTACCTCGGCAACTTTCTTTTGGAAATGTCTCAACGCAAGTGACGTATCAATAGGGTGAACAAATATTGAAACATCAAATATCTTGTCTAAATTAATTATTGGTGAAAACCAGTTGTCAGTTAAAAACCTTGGGTAGGATATTATAAAAAAAGTTCGAGCTATTTTATCCCCCAAGTCTATTGATTTAGGGGCGATTTTTAGAGCTGATGGAGCTATAACATCCTGGAGTTCAAGGGTTGCAGACTCATATATTTGATCAGGAAGTACCGCCAAGACTGAAGCATTTGCCCCTTGTTGTGGTTTTTTACTTGTATTTCCTAATAATGTGTCTAATATTCCCATAATTTTTAAATTTATTTTTCTAACTCTATTTTACCTTCTTGTTCACCTGGATTAAATACTTTATAAAATACCTCTACCACTTCTTCTGTGCCTAACTGCGCTGACTTTATACCACACCTTGATAAACCTTGCTGTATTACACTAACCCTTTGTTCTAACTGTGATCTTTTTTCTTCAAAGTCTAATTGTGCTTCTAACTTTTCCTCCTTTTTGCTTTTTTTTGAAAATATTTTACCAAGCACACTTGCATCTTTGGAACTAAAACTTACTTGGGTATAAGGAACTACTACAAAAAAACTCTTGGTCATAATACTCACCGTCTCAGTAAAGTTTCTGATAAAGTCCATGTACTCTTTGGTTTGCAGTTTCAATAAAGGTTCATTTTGTACTTTCATTCTATTTTCTAATAATAACAAATATGGTCTTATATCCAATTTTCTTGATTGTATTGATATTTGGACTGGAAAGTCGAGCGTGTTCAAAAAACTTTGAAATTGCAAAATTGTGGCCTTTTGTTCATCCTCTGATTTAAGAGATAAGTTGACAGAGGTAGCCAGCACCACAGCTCTTAAGCCACCATCTTTCAGCACCACGATTCCATCGCGTACTTCTTTGATAGGAACAAAATCTTGTGTTGCTTTTGCATTTAGTGCCATGAATTTTAATTATCTTTAGTCTTATTTTATGATTAATTTGGCCTCTCTTCTTTCTTAATATCAAGAACATCGAGACTCCAGGCTAAATCCCTTAACTTGCTTCCAGTTAGCTTGCCATTTTGGATATTAGATAGTTCTTCCATTTGTGTTTGTTGCTCTTTTTTGTTTTTTTCCTGCTCAGTTCCCTTTTTTACTTTTTTCTTTTTCCATATATACAATTTGTCCTGAATTAAATACCCTATGCTAGCCTCTAGCATGTTTACAAAGGGTTTATCATTCGGATGGAAAAAAACCAATGCCAAGGAAAAAGCAGCAATTATGAGCATGGGTATTATCCCTAGCAATAATCCAAGCATTTTATATAAAACAAAACACAAACCAGCCCCTCCAACTAGGTATGAGAACTCACTAAAAGTAAAAGGACCAAATATTTTGTCTTCAATATCCAAAAATTGTGGCACTTTAAATTGCATAGTATTGCTAGGCGCTAACAAACCATTGCTAGCTGCAAAGCTTATTAAATTATAATATAAATTTGAAGCTAAGCCTAATAAAATGCTTGTTGGATCAGAATTAGTTTGGAAGTTCTCTATACGGATCTACTTTTTGAGGAGTTGGAGTTTGGTCCACTTTAGTATCAGTCTTAGAAATATTAGTTAAGGTGTGTTCAGTATTTAATGTTGGCGCTTTAAATGTAGCAGTAAGTTTTTGTGGAAAGGCTGGATAGATTGTTTCTTTTTTTGCTGGTTCACTTTTTGGAGTATCCTTTTCCTCGTTCCTCGTTTCTGGTATGTTTTGTGTACTTTCCTCCATTCCCCTACCACCAACAGTAGTGTCTGGTTTTAAATTCAAAGACATTAACTTACTTTTTATTTCTGAAAGAATGTTTTCATTAATAAAAAGTACAATCTCCTCTATTTTATTTTCAGACAATCCCAAGCTTGCAGTTATTGATCCTTTAAACTTGTCGGGGCGGGTATAACCTAGCATTACCATGTAAGTTTCCAGCGCCAACTGTCCAGTTTGGCGGACGTTTAAACCTTGTCTTCTGCTTATGTCTATCACTTTTTTATCAACATCCGCAGACATAATAGCCCACTTTAGATCACTAGGTAGTTCCTCAAATCTTTCTTTTATTTCATTTATTGTTATTTCCATATATTTTTTATAACCCACTAAAGCTATCTATTTATTTTGTTCCTGAACTAATGTCAGATTTTTTACCACCCAAATCATATAATCTACCCTGGTTGCTAGCAATTTTTTCTTCTATTCCTTCTATTGATTTTAACATAGAAGCCCTAGTCATATTGTCTTTTAGTCTTCCCACTGCACCTGTCATTCTTGTATCAGTTTGAGCTACTCCTGCTTTGTTTAATGTATCAATTTCACTTCGCAAGCTTACTTCTTCAGCTGAATTTTGAGATATAGCATCAGTTAGTTGACCGCTGTTAATTTTTACATTTTCAAGTATTATTTTAGGGACCCCGTTTACAGTTTCTGTTAATGGCAGAGGTGCACCATTTGGACCATTCTTTGTAGTGATGATTGAAGGTACAGCTGAGTGAACTTTAGAAATTTTCTCTTGATAACCAGCAAGTACATCTTTTACTTCTGTAATTCTTTGTTCTACCTTTCCTAGACCAAACAACTGCTTATCAATACTTGCTGCCATTTTACCCTCTGCAGAGTCTTGCACCCAGCCTTTTCCTGCTGCTGCTCCACCACCCACTGCTTGTCCAACACCAGCACTACCTACGAGCAATGAGCCGGTTGCTCCACCTGCAAGAATTGCTCCAGTGACACCCACTGCCATTTTTACATTATCAACCCTACCTTTGTTTATACTCTCAACAGTAGGTTTCGCACTGTCAGTTCTTGCACCAAGTATACCCTCGGTCATCATTTGTCCAATACTTCTATTCTTATACGCTTCTTCGTAATTGTCCTCAAAGGCTTTTTCTGCATCTGCATCAAACAGTGCACCTTGTTTCTTACGTTCTTCATCCTTTCTCTTCTCTTTTAGTTTTAGCCACCTCTTGTACTCTGGTGAGGTTTCATAATTTGACGCATCTACAAATCCACCACCCACTTTTGAAGTTCTTGACTGTATATCATACGCTAATGAGCCCAAGAGGTCTCTCTGACCCATACTGTCTTTAAATGCTCCAGCTCTCTTGTCATTTAATTTTTGAGCAGTCTCAATGTATTCTGGCCTTACTCCATTTTCCTTAATGAACTTTGCTTCACTAAACGAGGCACCCTCTTTCTTCTTTGCTTCATTTTTCTTCGCATCATATTTATAACCCTCCGCCTCAGACCACGCTTGTACTTGCTTGTCTGTCATACTTGTTTTAAATAACTCTGACTCTTTCTGAAGTTTTTGAAAATCTCTGTCAGCAGCCCCCCTGTACCCACCTTCCTTTGAACCTAATCCAATAGCACTTGCAGATTGTAGGTCCAAGCCCAGTTTACTACTAGCCAATGATCCAAGTTTTGTTTTCCTTGCATCAAAAGTTGCTTTTGTGGTTGCATCAGTTTGTTTTAATAACATTCTATTTGCCCATGCACCCATACCCTTCTTGGCAGTTAAGCTACCATCTTCGTTCGTTGTGTACCCTCGAGCCTTCCAATTTTCCCCGTATTTACCCAAAATTTTTGCAGCTCCGCCACCAATTGCCGAACTACCCAAAACTGCAGCACCACCAATTACTGCTCCACCAGCAAAACCAGCAAGTTTTCCAGCCATTGAATTTATTGATTTTCCTATTTCTCCTGAGTATTTTACAGCGACTTCTTTGGCTTGCATCAATAGTATAAACAATATTGCAAAAGGAATAAAAACACTCATCAAATGTTGCATTGTGTCATCAAGACTGTCTGCATATTTTGCAGTTGTTAATCCAAGCGATAAGAATAACGAAATAAGATACAAAAAGAACATAAAAATAGGAGCCAAAAATGCATTTTGAAACAAGTTTTCCTGCCATTTTTTGTGTCCAAAACCTTCAATGTCAAATGGCAGTGCATATGAGGCAAAAGCAAAAGATGAAAATATCATTGCAATCCAAAGTGAAACCACTCTTGCCACAAAGAGCAGTGCAACAGTTGCAAAAACATATGCGGTGTACAATGTAATAAGAAAAGCCAAAAACCCTGCGTATATTGCAGTGGTTACGCCTTCCCCACCTTTTTGATTATAAGTTTTTTGATCAACCAGTACTTGAGGGTTGTATTTGTCTATCAAGGTAAGAGAAATTGATTTTTCCCCTCCTTCACCCAATTTTGGCTGACCAGATTTATCTATTGGAGTTATTCCGTTATAGAATATTCTTGCCAATACATTACCAGCATCTATTACTACTTTTGTTGCAAATAGACTAAAGTTTATAAGCACAGCCACAATAACAATTGTACCTATCAGCTTTTTACTGCTACTGGATTTGTCAGTACTAAGTACAATTTGAATTGCAGCATATATCAAGCCAATTATAAAGAATATGTTTGCCACATCTCGAACTATACCCCACCCCTTTTCCACAAACTCGTTACTATAGGAGGTGCTTTGTAATGAGTAAAAAACGAAAAAATCAAAAAACTTTCCAGCGATCTCTGCAAGCTTGGCTGCAAGAACCCAAAGTATATATATGAATTCTGCCACACAGCCTTTTAGATTAGTCTGTGAAAAAACTCCAATACCACATGCATATTTATATTCACTAGTATCTACTGGCAATGGTGGAGGGTCAACCAATGTTTGTGCTCCACCTGCAGTACCACCAATTTGCGCATGCGTATTGTTAATTTCTATTTGGAGTGACAGTATTTTTTGGTTAGAAGTTATGCTTATACCAACTGGCGCTAAGAAAAACCCTATCACAATAAAAGCAACTAAAATTTTCGATAGATATTTCTTCATTCTGTTTTAAACCAAAACAATTTTGCTCCAATACCGCTTCACACAAATCTGTATGAATATAACACAATACATTATAGCACGATATTTTTTACTGAACTTATCTTTTCTTGCTGTAATAATATTCGTAATTATATTTGTCCTTTAATATTGAACTCACGGTTCTGATTGCTACAACCTTTTCTTTAAATATTTCGTACACTATTAACTTATTGCCATTTTCCCATAGTAAGTATGCTGCCACATCCCAAGGAAGCACACGTACTTCTTTACCCTTTGTATAGTATCCAAAGTCAATTGCCCAGAAGTGAGCCAACCTTTGTGCAAATTTTAACAAATTGGTACCTTCTTTATATCCATATCTTTTGGCTAGGTCAGGCCTATGCATTATTTGTCTAATGAATACTGTTTCTACCCCTTCATGATAACGTACGATTGCATCATCCCATGGTGTAACAGTTGAGCCAATCTTTAACAACCCAGTACCCTCTCCATTTCCAAAGCCCATCCAAACACCATCCTTATCCTTGCCAACCCAAGTACCTTTACCAGTTAGTCCGTTCATTACTATTGAGCCATCTCCTTTGTCTCCTACCCAGGTGCCAGTAGTTGGTCCGTTTGCTTTTACACCACTACATGTACCAGTTCCAATTCCATTTTTCCAGGTACCAGTCCAACTTGTAGGACCTACTCCACCTGTTGATGTACCAGAATATGTACCATCAGGTTGAGTACTACTTATTCCTGTCCACGTACAAAGCCCACCAGGGTTGTCTGTTGTCCATGTTCCTGATCCATTAACACCGCTAAATATGTTTGATCCTGTTCCTTTGCTTCCTGTCCATGTACCACTTACAAGTCCATTACCTGTACCCCCTTTCCAAGTTCCTGTGCATACACCCTTAGTACATGTACCAGTAAATGTTCCAGTGCCCATTGGTCCCTTGAATGTTCCACTTACAGCTCCATCTGGTTGACCAGGGATTATTCCACTCCAAGTTCCTGTACAATTATTACTTGTACAGTTTCCTGTCCAGTTTCCTGTACCAGGAATTCCATTAAATACATTGTTGTTAGTCCCCTTGCTTCCTACCCAAATTCCATTTCCATTTAAGCCACCTCCCCCATTACCAACACTTCCATTCCAAGTACCAGAAGTACTTCCATTTATATTTCGATTGTTTGTACCAGTCCAAGTCCCTGTACATACCCCATTAGTACAAGTACCAGTAAACGTTCCTGTACCATTAGGTCCTGTAAATGTTCCACTTACAGATCCATCTGGTTGACCAGGAATTATACCACTCCACGTTCCTGAACATATTGATCCAGTACATGTACCACTAAAGGTTCCTGTACCGTTTACGCCAGAGAAGATGTTAGTAGACAGTGTAGACCCCCCATTACCAACACTTCCATTCCAAGTACCAGAAGTACTTCCATTTATGTTTTTATTATTAGCACCAACCCAAGTTCCACTACATACTCCATTAGTACAAGTTCCGACATAATTTCCTGGGCCATTAGGGCCAGTGAATGTTCCACTTATTGCTCCATCTGGTGCTCCTGGCATGATTCCACTCCAAGTTCCACCGCATCCATTATCCTTTAGTTGGAATGTAACGTTATTATCAAAATTTTGGAAAAAGCTTCCTATGACATTAATTGCACTCACCGTTCCACAAGCACCACTAAATGTGCCTGTGCCATTTACGCCAGAGAAGGTATTGAGAGGTAATCCAGTAGTTGAACCATTACCATTACTTCCATTCCAAGTACCCAAAGTATTTCCACTTAAACCTCCTGGATTTGTACCAGTCCAAGTTCCACTACATACTCCATTAGTACATGTACCAGTAAACGTTCCTGTACCATTAGGTCCTGTAAATGTTCCACTTACAGATCCATCTGGTTGACCAGGAATTATACCACTCCACGTTCCTGAACATATTGATCCAGTACATGTACCACTAAAGGTTCCTGTGCCGTTTACACCAGAGAAGATGTTGGTGCCTAAATTATTTCCAAACAAAGTGTTTGTTCCTGTACTTAATATACCAACTCCTACTCCATTACCGAAAGTTCCTGACCATGTGCCTCCACCGTTAGGACTTATCCATGTTCCACTATCTATTTCTGTTTGCAAGATACCATTGTTGTTACCACCCACCCAAGTACCTGTTTTAAAGTTTGTAAAATTACCTCCTGTTATAACCCCTGTTCCGACTCCATTATTCCATGTACCAGTCCAAGTCCCAGATCCGTTGGGCCCAACCCAGTTTCCAGAATAAGTTCCATTTGGTTGAGTACCGCTAATTCCTGTCCAAATAGTTTGACCATTTACATTCGTCCAATTCCCTGTGCCTGAGATGCCATTTAGTATTGTATTGTTAACACCATTTAAGTTTGTATTTAATAAATTATTGTTGAAGTTATTTCCAAAGTTTCCACTACCATTACTTCCATTCCAAGTACCCAAAGTATTTCCACTTAAGCCTCCTGGATTTGTACCAGTCCAAGTTCCTGTACATACCCCATTAGTACATGTACCAGTAAATGTACCTGTACCGTTAGGACCACTAAAGGTTCCACTTATGCTTCCATTAGGTGCTCCAGGAATTACTCCATTCCAAGAACCAGAACATACTGTTCCGTTACAAGTACCACTAAATGTGCCTGTGCCGTTTACACCAGAGAAGATGTTGGTGCCTAAATTATTTCCAAAGTTTCCATTACCATTACTTCCATTCCAAGTGTCAAATACTGAACCGTTTAGATTTGAAGTGTTCGGTACACTCCAAGTTCCTGAACAAACGTCAGTATTACAAGTTCCAACAAAGGTACCTCCTCCACTTGGCGCACCAAAACCTACAAATCCTCCACTAATACTTCCAGGAGTAGCCCCAGGGATTAATCCAGTCCAAGTTCCTGTACAAGTCGTTGTAGAACATATACCACTTAATGTGCCTGAGCCATTAACTCCATTAAAAATATTAGTAAAATTATTATTTGTTCCACTACCATTACTTCCTGTCCAAGTACCCAAAGTATTTCCACTTAAGCCTCCTGGATTTGTACCAGTCCAAGTTCCTGTACATACCCCATTAGTACATGTACCAGTAAATGTACCTGTACCGTTAGGACCACTAAAGGTTCCACTTATACTTCCGTTAGGTGCTCCAGGAATTACTCCATTCCAAGAACCAGAACAAACATTACCAGTACAAGTACCACTAAAGGTTCCTGTACCGTTTACGCCAGTAAAGGTGTTGTTAAAGTTATTTCCAAAGTTTCCACTACCATTACTTCCTGTCCAAGTACCCAAAGTATTTCCACTTAAGCCTAGAGGGTTAGCACCAGTCCAAGTTCCTGTACATACCCCATTAGTACATGTACCAGTAAATGTACCTGTACCGTTAGGACCACTAAAGGTTCCACTTATGCTTCCATTAGGTGCTCCAGGAATTACTCCATTCCAAGAACCAGAACAAACATTACCATTACATGTACCACTAAATGTTCCTGTACCGTTTACGCCAGTAAAGGTGTTGTTAAAGTTATTGTTTGTATTTATGGATGCAGGATTAAACGAATTTTGGTTAAATACTGTTGGAACAAACGAAGGAGGTACATATGGTGTTAACGATGTGAAAGATCCAGGGTCATAAGGAGGTGGCGTAAATGACATAGGTACAAAAGGTGTAGGAGTAAAAGGTGTAGGAGTAAAAGGCGTAGGCACAGTTATATCTGGTGGAATGCATTTTGGATATGTGCCAGTATAACCATAAGGACAAGTAGCCGGATTATTTGGCACATTACAATTAGGGTCATTGCTAGGACCTGCAGGACATGGTGTATTTATTTGTAAACAGTTTGGAGGGGTACCACTATAACCAGGAGGGCACGTGCCTGTAGGGGGTGTGAATGTTGGTGGTACATATGGTGTGAACGGCAAGTCAGGAACACCATTAAAACTTCCTGGAGGTGGTGTATCAAATGAATCATTAAAGTTACCCACACCACTTGTTAGAGGAGTTTTAAATGAAAGAATTTTCCCGTTAAATACTTCGCTTGGAGAAGTTGTTTTAGCTACAGCTCTGAATTCATACTCAGTATTTGCCTCTAAGTCAGTAAGTGTTTTAGAGTAATTTTTATAAGTAAAAGCCAAATTGTTTTGCACTGGAGAAGTTGGAATCCATGGGAAAAATTGTTGTGGTAGGTTACCAGGTAGATTACTTCCACCATTTGAACCACCCGAAGTACCTTTTTTCCTGTATTCAAAAAGAGTCGAGGTAGCTTTTGTTGAACTATAAGATCCATTCAGTGTTGCAGACACTGGACTAAGCACAGAAGCATTTTTGGTTTGCACAGATGTATGAGGGCAAGTTTGACAAGGTAGGGTTTTAAAAGTAACAACCTTACCATATTTTATTTCCGTGTTTGCCTGTCCAAATTGAGGAACTTGGTTTGATACTACTGCACAGTATGAATATAAAGTATCAGGAGCCAAATCAGAAATTACTCCAGAAAAATTACCAGAGGATATTACACTGGATTGATTAGGGAAAGTAGACATGACTGATACCATGTTTGAGCCGTATATTTGGTTGCAAAAAAGTGGAGGCACATCAACAACTGATAGCCTAAAATAGGCATATGCGGTAGCACCACCAGTACTTGTTACATTTCCTCTTAGTGTAGTGCTTGAATCAGTAAGATTAGCGACACTCAGTGTAGTGACAGTACCAATTGAGTTTCCTCCTCCGCCACCTCCTCCTCCGCCTCCTCCTGCTGGTGTGGTTGTAGTAAATGTGACAACGTTGCCAAGTTTCGTTTCAGTAGGAGTTGTGGGATTGTTTACAACCACAGCACAGTAATAGTATTTTGTACCTTGTGGAAGTCCAGTTAAAGGTGCACTGAAATTTGTCCAACCACCGTTTGGATTAGGGTCTAGCATTTGAAATGTTGTACCTGTGCCATATGAAGCACTGCATCCAGGGATTCCAGGATCTTGTGTGCCATATCTAAATTGTCCAAACACTACTTGCTGACCACCTTGTTGAGGGTCTTCATTCCAATCAGTATGGGCGTTTAATGTTGCACTACTTTGAGTTATATTTGAAGCTGACTCCGTTACCACAAGAGTTATTATTGCAGGTGGTGGAGGCCCTCCCTGTGTTGTAAAAGTACGTATTGCCCCATATACATTATTTGCTACATCAATTGCACAAAAAGAATACAGAGTATTAATTTGTAGCCCCCCTACTTGTTGAGACATGGGTAACGAAAATGGCCCTTGTTGTCCTGCGTAGTTGAAAGATTGACCCAAAGTTTCTTGGTAGCCAGTCATACCTGCGCAAGTTCCGCCACTTGACCCCATTTTATATCTGAACTGCACATATGCATTCATGTTTGAGATAGTTATAGTTGCCTTTAATGTAGCTGAATTTGTGCCTACTGGATCTGCTGGGTCGGTGGTTATTGTTAAGGTTCCTGGTCCACTACCTGCCGGAGTTGTGAACTGACGAAGCGCTCCAAAGACTGTTTGAGTTGGGTTGTTTGGGTCATTTACTGCGATGGCGCAGAAGTAATAAGTAGTACTTTGGTTTAACGATACGTTGGCACTATAGTTATTAACTCCGGCGCCCATTGAAGTGTAGCTAGTTGCTGTGCCGAATGTGTTGTTACAAGTTCCAGGACTGATGGTCGAATACCTGAATCTAGCATAAGCCTGGGTAGTAGTGTCCACTGTACCGTTTAGTGTTGCGCTGTTTGAGGTTAGGTTGGTTTCTTGTTGGGTGGTGACACTATTAATAGCCGCAAAGGAAGAGTTGGGTAATATTAGTGATATCAATGAAATAATTAATACTATTACTTTAAACTTTCTCCCCAATATCATTTTTAGGTCTTTAATATTTATTTTATTCATCTACTTATATTACCACTAATAATTAAAATATACCGAGTATTTTTTCCAATTGTCTTGTTATAACTCCACACGTGTTAGCAGTATCTGCCGAAAATCCCCAACTCCCATTATTACCCCACGGTTCTAATCCCCCTATATCTGGAATAGGTCCATCCGGCTCTCCTCCACCAGGAAGTGAAATTTCCACATATTCAGGGAAAAGTTCCCAGAGGAACTGTTTAGGGCAGAGGTATTCAATTTTGCCTGTGGGATTACCGCTCTCATCTTTTGCCATTTGGTTTTTTAATATACTATTTTCTATAGCACTCCATGCCCAATCATTTACGTAAATCATCCCATACATAAATCCTTGATTTTTATCCCAAGTACTTACTAGATCCTCGCTCCACGGTATATGACATGGAGGTGGATTGTTACCTACACAACCTGGACCACCAGGGCCTGGGTTGTTTGGTCCCCCACCTCCTGGAGGAGGATCCCCTGGTTGCCACAAGCCAGTATTATTGAGGCCGTTGCCACCACTCCAAGTACCAACAGCGCCCCCATTGTTTGCTAGTACACCCATCCAAGAGCCAGTTCCCTCAGGACCTGACCAATTACCATTAATATTTTGTACTCCAGCCGCTGAGCCAACCCATGTGCCTGAAGTAGGCGCAAAACCACCACCATTAATTCCTTGACCATTTCCTCCACCCCATGTACAAGGTTGTGGGTTTGCTGGTGTGGGTGGTACACATGCGCCATTTGCAAATATTCCAATCCAATCTCCGTTACCGTTAGGTCCTATCCATGTTCCAGTTGCTTGTCCATCAGGTAGGCCTGTGCCAGTAGCAGTGAATGTTCCACCATTCCCTGTCCCTGTCCAACTACCGCTACCTCCTATTGGATTTGGTGAACTATAAAAGATGTTAAAGCCAGTTCCTGGTGTACCAGTCCACCACGTACCTGATGGGCCATTACCTACCCAAGCGCCACTTTTGCCTTGGATGTCAGGATTACTTCCAAAATATTTTATAGTGTTTGGATTAGGTGGCGGCGGCCCTTGTGGATCCGGATCTCCAGGGTCATTACTTTCTGAGCCTGGTGGGTTTTGATAGAAGTAGTATATAGGTAGTGGATATGGTTGTCTTCTGATAAATTTACTGTATTTATCTTGGTCAGTACTAAATAGATTTTCCATCTCCTTTTCACAACCGCCCGGCCCCTGGAGCAAACTTTCAAACGCATATTTTTCTCTTTCTTTTAGTTCTTGCAACAAATCGTCCGCTTTTGCCACATCATTACCAGTAACCATTTCTTGACTAATTCTTGCAAAATATGGTAGCCAATCCTTTTTCATTGCAGCTTCACCAGCAGGATCTAGCACTGGATCATGTCCCGGATTTAATGTGTCCATTGCTTCTTTTATTTGTGCCAATCTATTAACAATACTTTTCATATATATGATATCTTCGTCATTTGTTTCATATAGGTTTTCATATCCAGGTAATGCATTGTACAACCGTCTTGCTTCCTCTGTGACTAATGGCATTGGAGCTAATGACTTTGAACCAGCAAAGTATATTTTATAAATTCCATTTCTGTATGTTTGGAATGTGTTTTCCATAACATCTCTCATTCCTGCTTCATTGATAACCTGGTCTTGTTCTCCGTCATCAATCTTCACCTGTCCTCCATAAATGTGCACACCATATATTTCTTGCATTTGTTTTGCGATTCTTTCTTTTACGTGACGTTCTTCTTTATTCCCAAAAATAGCATTTGCCACTCCAGAAATTATCCCTGTTGGGTCAAAAGAAAGTGCCATTTGTGCAGCCAATGGCATTTGCTTTTTTGGGCTAACTTTTACCGTACGATAAAATTCCTCCACGCCAGACTCTGATTCATATTTTGGATTTGGGCCCGGTATACAATAATCCAATTGCCGTATGGTCTTTAGTAAGGTGCGTCCTGTATTAGGCATTCCTTCTACCATAACATCGTTTTGTTCTTCAAGCTTGGAAATATAGACTCTTTGTTCGTCTATAATTGCTTGGGTTAAATCAGTACGCAAATTGAATCCAGGATGCTCTTCAAGCCAGTTGCTAGAGGATAGATGATTTGAGTTGTAATCTTTTTCTGTTTGACTTGGATCATTGTTTCCTTCCATTTCATCAAAGTTCATTACAAACGAACCATCAAGACCCTCATCAGAGAAATCCGCAAAACCATTTTCCATGTATTTTGCTGAAAATTGAGCAATCACAGCATCAAGGATTGCAGCCACTGCGCCGTTTAGGTCATCCACATTAAGCAAGTTGTTGTCTTGATAGTGAACTAAGTTAGTTGCTGATTCCGCAATCATTGCTCCTGGAGTTTTGTATTCCCATTTTTTACATGCGCCCATAACATAGCCAGTAGTTTCCCATATGGTTTCTATTTTTGGAGGCCCTCCAGCTGGATCGGGAGTCATTTTTGTTCCTTTTACTATTTTCTCTGGTATACCTGCGACAAGCGCTGCATCATGCGCTGCTTTTGAAAGTCCTTCCGGATCAGCACAACGATAGTCTCCCAAGAATCCTCCCGCTTGTGCTAAGGACTCTTTCATTCGTATTCCTATGGCTGTATCTGTACCCTCTAACCTTTTTGATAATTCTTTACTAGCCAACATGTTGAAACCAAGATAATTGTTGGCTGGAACTTGAGTCATAAAATTCCAGGCATCCCATCCGCCAAGGCTGAAGTTTGCTCTAAAACTAAGAGAAGAATATTGTGGGGTGGTACTCTGGATTAATTCATTTAGGGAGTATCTAGCATTATCTTGAAACTTTTTATTATATGCTAGGGCTTGTCTTTGCATAAACGCTTTGCCAAATGGGAACAAAGTAGCATCATTTAGTTCTGCGCCAAACTGCAAAATTTCATTTTTTGCTATATCACCAAAGAATCTCTTTGGATCTTGCAAAAACAATGGACTTCCTTCATATCCACTTTGTATCCAGGCCACTGTACTAAGTGTGAACTTCTGTATTAGGAGCTTTATGACCATTCTTCCAATGCTCTTCAAACATGTGTCATTTTGTTCAAGAGACGATACTTTTTCTTTTGTTTCTTTACTTACTTCTAAAATCTCTGCATTTTGTTTATTTGCTGTTACACTTTCTGTATGAATTGCGTCTTCTAAGGCTTGACTTTCATCTATGACATTTTTACTGTTTGCTTTCTTTGATTTCTTATTTTTAAATATACCTTTTATTTTGCCGAAAACGTTTTTTATTGCGCCATCAATCTTGTCCTTACACAATGGAAGTTGGGTGATTGCAGGAGCCAACCCTTTAACATAACCACTGAGTCCTCCCCCTGCATTTACCCCAGGACCGTTACCATATGAGCCATTTGATTGAAATCCTCCAGATTGTTGCGCATACGCACTTTTTAGAACTCCAAATGGGGTTGCCACAAAGCTTGTTATTAAAAGAAGTACAATAATTTTTTTAAAACATTTATTTAACATTTTGTGTGTAAAACCTACCATTTATTATATCATTCACTGGTTGTTTCTAATAAAATCTTTTCAACGGCATTTAGGTTGTCTATCAAATCCTTGTTATATTTTTCATATAGGGAAATTCCAGAAAGTCCTACCAGCGGGTCGACTATTACTTTGGCCATATTTAGGATGCTTTCTCCGGAGTTGTTTGCGTTATTTGCAATATTTAAGTGATATGTTGCCAAGCTTTTAGGCACCGTAATACTCATAAGCTCACGAGCAAATGCCTTGTAGGAGTCTCCTATTTTCTGTAAATCATCATACTGGTTTGGTTGACCATTGATTGTATACATATTTAAACCATTGCTCATTATGCTTAGCTCGTCCCCTACTCCAGAGGCCTGATATTTGTCCAAAAGATCTATCATCTGTTGTGCATAAATGTCATTTTTATCTGTGCTTTCATTGCTGTCAGTCCTTAAATCTTTTTCGGAATAGATGTTGGTCAGATTTGGATTTGCTATTTGCTGGCCTAGGGAATTTGAAAAGTTGTTTATTGTTGTAGCATCTATCTGGCCTGATGCTTTCATTGCAGCGTAAGAAGCAAAAAATTGCCTAGCAAATTTGTCGGTTTCGGTTAGCTCTATCTCACTTAGGCTCTGGTCTGCCTTAATTGTGTTTCTTTTGCCTTCTACATATTATGCATCTGGAATACCAAAGGTCGTTTTATTATTTTTGTA
>CAYZOL010000011.1:0-13911 GCA_964480325.1 uncultured Candidatus Saccharibacteria bacterium
GAGCAAGTGGCACAATATTTATAATTGTCTTAAAAAGCTTTTTAAACATAAGCAATATATTGATTATACCCTATTTCCCTTTATTGAGCTTTACCGAACAATTCTGTAAAAACTTCGGGTTTCATTACTCGCAGATACTCTTTGTGCTTGCCAAACATTTTTTTATTTTCAAAATTATAACTTTCGGCAAACCTGAGTACGGCCTCTCTGGCATTGTCGACTTCATCAATACTATCAACCATGAGCTCTATTTCACACATTTCATACCTTTTACCCCCACCAAAATCTGTTTTATCAACATCTATGGTAAATCCACCTTTCTTGTACTTTAATCGTTTTGTAATATATTCCATTATTATTTCAAAATTCTCTTGAATAAATTTTTCCAGATTTTCCGTGTTGAAATACTTTTCAATCTCTGTCTTTTCCTCAGTCTCTTCGTGTGTGCTAGATGCTGTTCTTATTTTTAATTCATACTTACCATTCCGATTTCGAAGCATTATGTCTTTTTTGTAAAGTCTATAGTCTGGATAATCGTAATATACATCATGGTTTACCACCTCACCCAAAAACTCTGCCCCTTCAAGCATTGCCTTTAACTGCTCCTCCGTCGGCTGAAACTTTTTTTCTACTTCGATCATATTTTCCCGGAAGTGAGTTTTTGTATTGTTAATTTTTCGACTTTGTTTTTATATACTCTATAATCCTTCTTCTAAACATTCTCCTTCCTGTACTTGTTTTCAAATATCCTTCTCGGCGCTTCGCATCTTGTTCATTTATGCAAGCTTCGTAATAAATTAACTGCCATGGTATATATCGCTTTGTCGAAAAATTTAACCCTTGATTATGCTCTTTAAATCTACGCTTTAGATTGTTGGTGTACCCAAAGTACAATTCATCACTATTTTTACTTTCTAGGCAATATATGTAGAACATAATCTATACAAAAATCTACTTCCGGGTTTCTCGCAGGACTTTATCTATCCTACGGGCTATTTTAATAAAGTCCTGCTCTTTCCTACCTCTGGTCGTCTCTGCACAAGTACCAAGGCGAATGCCGGATGGATCCATTGGCCCGCGAGGGTCACCAGGGATGGTGTTCATATTTACAATGATTCCAGCCTTTTCAAGCCTGGCGCTTGCGTCTTTACCTGGTATACCCTTGCCGTCCATCCAAGTATCCATAAGTATTAAATGCGAGTCTGTACCACCAGAGATAATATGCCAGCCAAGTTTTTTAAGTTCACTCGCTAAAGTCTGTGCATTTTTTACAACTTGCTTCGCGTACTTTTTAAAATCTGGCCTCATCGCCTCCGCCAAGGCTACGGCGACCGCGGCAATGTTGTTCTCATGTGGTCCCCCGAAAAGCCCCGGGATAACCATTTTGTCTAATTTTTTATCAAACTCCCGCGCATCTTTTTTAACAAAAAGTATTGCCTGCCTTGGACCACGGAGAGATTTGTGAGTAGTTGTCATTACAGAGTCAGCATAAGGGAATGGTGACGGATATACCCCACCCGCCACAAGCCCTGCAAAGTGCGACATATCTACATGCAGTATTGCCCCACAGGCATCGGCAATTTCCTTGAATTTTTTAAAATCCACAACTCTAGGATACGCCGTAAACCCGGCCACAATAATATTTGGCTTCTCTGAAACTGCAAGACTTTTCAAAGCTACATAGTCAATAACCTCTGTCTTTGGGTCAACTTCAAACTGTACACCCTTCCAGAGTTTACCCGTCATTGATGCTGGATACCCATGAGTGAGATGCCCACCGGACGAAAGCTTCATACCCATAATCTTGCCACCAAGTGGCACAAGCGCAGAATACAGCGCAAAATTTGCGGGGCTTCCAGAGAGCAACTGAACATTCACATGCCAAACGGCTCCGGCCGTTTGGCCCTGAGCTTTGTCGAAGGGCAAACCTCCTTTTAACTTAAAAAGTTTCAGCGCCCTTTCTATCGCCAAATTCTCAACTTTGTCTATTATTTCATTCCCCCCATAGTACCTTCGGCCTGGGTAGCCTTCTGCATATTTATTAGTAAGCTCGCTCCCTAAAGCACTTAGCACGTCCTTAGAAACATAGTTCTCAGATGCAATAAGATTTATAACACTTTTTTGCCTTTTGGCCTCAGTTTTAATAAGTTTTTCTATTTTTTTATCTTGCATTCGCCAATTATATCACACTTGAAAATTATGGTTCCTAGTATGTCTGTGCGTAAAACTTTTGCATTAAATTCGTTCAGAACATCTAGCACTTCTTCGTGTGGGTGACCATAACTATTACCTTTACCGTCAGAAATTAGCGCATATTCAGGAGTTAGAGTTTTTACAAAGTCATATGAGGTAGAAGTGCGTGAACCATGATGTCCAACTTTCAAAATATCCACATCTAGAAATTCTTTCGGATAATTTTCTAGTACAATTTTTTCGGTTTTACTCGTAGCATCCCCAGTGAGCATAAAAGTGTTTTCCCCATATGTAAGTTTAGCAATTACTGAACCATCATTGCGTTCCCAGCCTGAAACATCTCTATCTGGGAAAAGTATCTCTACCACTGCCTCACCACCCAAGTCTAGTTTCATCCCCTTCTTAGCATACATGTGTGGAATACTTTTTTCATCAATTTCATTTTGTATATTTTTGTAAGTACTAGAATCATTCGTCGTACCCGATTCAAACACTGCCCCGACTTTATAAATTTTCAACACATCAAGAAACCCAGCCATGTGGTCAGAATCTGGATTGGTTATCACAACTGCATCAATACTTCTGTCTAGTACGGGCATGACCTTTGGTAATTCGCGCATGATTATCCCGCGTGGACCAGTATCGAAAAGAATTTGTGTACCAGTCGGTGACTCAATATATATTGCATCACCTTGCCCCACATCGAGCATGGCAAAAGTAAGCTTCTTGTGACTCGCTTGCCAGTCTAAATAGAATATAAAAACTACTAAAAACAATAGAAACAAGGATATAAAAAACAAGCTGTAATTCCTAGACTTTTCCTGCATGGTATAATCCGGTAGTGAATTTTTGCGACGGGCGAAGCCCAGTAATACTACTATCGCAAAAATCTACTACCGGATATAATGGTAGCATACTAATAATTGAAAGCTCTGTAGTGATTTTTGAGTGGTCTGGTGACTTCACCCGAGGACCCGAAAAAATTACTACAGAGCTGAAAATAAAATTCATGAAAAAATTTGAAGAAAAAAAGTTTAATATTCCGGAGCTAAAAGGCATTAGTGCAAAAAATATTGAAGAGCATTTGAAGCTCTACGCTGGGTATGTAAAGTTTACCAACCTTATTCTAGATAAAATCGCTGAATACATGGCAGACTCTGACCCTTCGACAAGCTCAGGGCAAGGAAATGCGTATGTACTGGGTGAATTACAAAGAAGGTTCTCATTTGAATTCAACGGTATGCGTAATCATGAATATTACTTTACATCACTCGAGGGTGGGCCAAAGCCATTACCAGATGGCTCAGAGTTAAAGAAAAAAATAGAAAGCCAAGCACCAAGCTTTGAAACATGGCTTAACGGGTTCAAATCTATCGCTCTTACACGTGGCATTGGCTGGGCCATGCTCTACTACGACAAACACACAGACCAACTTGTGCATGCTTGGGTAGACGAACAACACTTAGGCCAACTAAACGGCCTGCAACTAATCCTCGGCATCGACATGTGGGAACACGCCTATGTCTATGACTACCCAACCAGCGAAAAGAAAAAATATGTCGAGGCTTATTTTGAAAACGTAAACTGGAGTGTAGTGGAACAGAATTATATAAACGCAATAAAATAGATACCGCTAGACCCTGAACGCAGTGAAGGGTGAGAGGCATTTTTTGAGAATCTAAATTGGGAAGTTGTAGAGGAAAATTTTAATAAAGCAAAATAAAATCCCTAAAGCGGTATATAGTCTTTTTATCCATATTTCAGGAGAACAACTTACAGCAATTACTAGGGATTGGACCTAATTATCTCATTAGGCCGTTTGTCGCTCCCCAATATAGGAAGCGCAAGATCTCCTCAAGAAGGAGCAATAGAGCTCCCAAGAGGAAAAAAAGTCTTTTTTCTCTCTTTGTCATGTACGAATATTTTCTTAAAACTACTCTCTCTCTGCCCAAAAATCAAGAGTCGAACTTTTTGATGTTAAAACTGAATATAAAATAGATAAACCAAGCATAAATTAAGATCACCAAAACAAGTGGAAAATTTGGCAGTGTGAAGGATGCGAAAGGAAGGCTGGAGAAGAAATGAATGGTTGCAAGTTCGTATTTTAAGAATATGCTTGTGATAAAACCAAAGACTAAAGACAGCGTGCTAGAGATAAAGCCAGAAAATACGACTATAAACCCCAGCATCATCGTGAGCGGGATAAACGGCAGAACTAAAATGTTCGCCGGTAGAGCCACGAGCGAGAGGTTGCCCATTTTGTAAAGTATGAAAGGTAGAACAAAGATGTATGCAGAAAAAGTATCAGTAATAATCTCTCGTAAATGAAAACGCTCAGTAACAAAATAAAAATGCTTTTTCATTCTAGGGGAGAGAAAAATAATGGCAAAAGTTGCTAGGAATGAAAGTTGAAAAGACACGTCATAGAGCAATACCATCGGGTTAATCAGGACCATAATGGTACCCGCGAGCACTAGTGCCCGCCCTGCATCATATGTACGTCCTGTGTATTTGGCGAGCAATACCAACCCCGCCATTATCCCCGCCCGCACACCGGTCGAGCTAGCGCCTGTCATTAAGACAAACAAAATTATAGAAAGTATTGTCCCCCACAAAGACACAAGTGGAGAAAAAGATGAAAGTAACGCCCGAAACCACTCCGAAACAATCGTGATATTATACCCGGACAACGCCACGATATGTATCGTGCCAGTCCTGATGAAATCTGATTTCTCCTCCTCAGTGAAGGAATTACGCTCCCCTAAAACAAGGCCACTCAGTAATTTTGATTCTGGCTCGGGTAAAGCAAAGTCAATTTTTTCTAAAAGCTTGTGCTTGATAAATAACAAAGTTCTTTTAACTACATTCCCATGATAATCCTGCCAGCCACCCAGTAGTGACACCTCGGCAAAATTCATAACGTAAAAAATCCCATCCTTTTTTAGATAATTAATATAATCAAATTCTTTACCTGCATCAGTTATAAAATTCTCTGGTTTATTTAATGTGCCAAAGAATTTTACATAATCTCCATATTGAAAAGATAAATCAGAGTTTGTGGTTACTAAAATCTTTGTCTTGTGTGATTCTTCATTAACCTCAACAACCATCTTCTGGCGCCCAAGTTGAACATCTGGATCTTCTGTGACCATTCCAACGACAAAAACTTTCTGCCCAACTTTAGACTCAAATACTTGTGGTGGCTCTTTACCTACGCCATTCCAAAACACACCAAAGATTAAAACTAATAGAAAACAAACTCCATAAAAAATAAAATCTCTATTTTTGTAATAGGATAGGTTCATTGTCGGCAAAGCTTGTGGCAATCAAATCGACTCGATCATTCCATTTGTGCCCGCTGTGCCCTTCAACATAGTGCCACTTGGGTTTAAACTCTGTATTTAAAGAGTGCAGGTCCTGCCATAGCTCTTGATTCAGCACTGGCTTTTTACTCGCTGTGCGCCAGCCATTTTTAATCCAATTATGAATCCATTCATTTATGCCTGTTATGACATATTTTGAATCAGAATGAATTTCTATATGCCCCTCTATTTTATTCTTACCTAGATACTCGAGTGCCTTTATTGGCGCAGTGAGCTCCATAATATTGTTCGTGGAGTGGTCCATCCGCCCGCCAAGCTCGACAATTTTATCCCCCATTATTATCACGACTCCCCAACCCGAAGGACCCGGATTCCCCCTCGCCGCACCATCTGTATAAATTACAATTTTGTCTTTCATTTTTACAATTATATCATTAATTTTTGAATAAACTTTGAAGGGGTTTTGCGAGCGACGGCGAGCAAACTTCAGGAATTTTTAAGCTTCAAAAATTCTGTACCGGAAAAGTTTATTAAAAATTACTACAAAATATCAACAATTCTTAGCCTTAGCTCTGCTCTACCTCTAAAACGTGACAGGTCAAAATGTGCATACAGGTTCACATATGCCCCTTCAAAAACGTGCGCTTTGAATGAGTCTTCGTTTGAAAAAAATGATATCGCCTCTGCCTTATTGCCTGCATTATCTACAAATGTTATTGAGAGATGTTCCCCAGATCCATTCTTGCCAAATTTTTTTAACTTCGCTATTTTTACTTGTTCAAACATGAATACTGGTTTTGGATTACCTAGGCCAAATGGTGCCATGCGCTCTATTTCCTTCCAGTTTTTCAAACTCACCATACCCAAGTCCCCCTTTATGTCAAAGATTTCCTCCCCTTCATTTGCTTCAGTATCTTTTTTTACTTTGTGAAATGATGCCGAGAGTTCCTCCTCAAGAAAATGTATTTTTTCATGATGCACACTAAACCCCCCGGCAAGCTCATGCCCGCCAAAGTCCAAAAAACTTTCCCTAGTTTCCGTCATGAGCTCCACCACTGACACTGAGCCGTCACTCCTACAGGAGCCTTTAATAATATCATTTTCATCCTTACCCCAGACAAACACCGGCTTTTTATACTCGTCCATTATTTTACCTGCTACAAGACCCAGTACCCCTATGCGCCAAAGAGGGTTGCCTATTACTATTACTTCCCTACTTTCCCTCGATTCGAAACTTTTTTTCACAGTGCGCATGATATTCTTCACCATCATTTTCCTGTCATCGTTTATCTTGGACAAATGCCTAGCTAACTCGGACCCAAGCTTTTCATCATCTGTCGAGAGTAGCTCAAATGCGCGCATGGGGTTGTCCATACGTGAGGCTGCGTTTAGCCTTGGTGTTACCATAAAGCCTACATCATCTTCAGAGAGATGGCGCTGGTCGATATTCATTTTTGCAAGCAAACTCTGGAGCCCTGGCCGTGGAGATTTGCGCAGAACCTTCATTCCAAAATATGCTATAGCCCTGTTCTCCCCAGTAAGTGGCACCATGTCAGATAGTGTAGCAAGCCCAGCCATATCTAGGAACCATTTTTCAGTGCCGTCTTTAAACTTAAAAATTTCTTGATACTTTTGGATAAAACCCTGAGCGAGTTTAAAAACCACCCCTGCCCCACAAAGCATCTTCTCTGGATAATCATCAACTTTAGGGTTTAAAATCGCATAAGCTTCTGGAAGCACTGCATGTGGTAGGTGATGGTCAGTCACAATCACATCTATACCATACGAATTTGCTACTTCTACCTCCTCAACGGCAGTAATACCCAAGTCGATAGTGATAATGAGTTTTACATTTTTTTCTTTAAATTCTTCTATCGCAGAAATGTTTAGACCGTATCCTTCGGAATTCCTCTGTGGAATGTAGACTTCATAATTCTGATAGCCAGTCTTTTCAAATAGATCGTTTAGTATCACGGCCCCAGGAATGCCATCACAATCATAGTCCGCATAGACCACTATCCTCTCCATTTCCCTCATCGCCCCCACAATCCTCTCGCAAGCCTTGTCCATGTCACGCATGAGAAATGGGTCGTGTAAATCACGCTTGTAATCGGGGTTTAAAAATACCTCTTTATCTTTTATCCCTCGGTTTTCTAGTAGTGTTTCGAGTAGCCATTGCATGAGGCAAATTTTACCATAATTTGTTATAATTCATCTTATGCAAGATGCGGATTGTATTTTTTGTAAGATAATCAAAGGAGAAATACCGAGCACCAAGGTCTATGAAGACGAGAGTTTTTTTTCATTTATAGATATAAAGCCTGTATCTCCTGGTCACCTACTCATAATACCTAAAACACACGTTGTCTGGATGCAAGAAGCAGATGATGAAATAATAAAAAATATGTTTGTCTTGGCTAAAAAGTTAATGCTTACTTTAAAAGAAAGTATGGGATGCGACTTTGTCCAGATGTCTGTTGTTGGGAAAGAAGTGCCACATTTTCACGTACACTTAATCCCAAGATATAATGATGACGGTATTCCCCCTTTAGCTTCAAAGAAATACGAAGAAGGCGAAATGCAAGAAATCGCTGAGAAAATAGTAAAAGCGCTCTAAGATATTCTAAAAGCATTCAACTACCTTAAAACCTCAATGCCAGGCAGAGTTCCTTTAGTAAGAAAGTCCAGTGTTGCTCCACCACCTGTCGAGATAAATATGCCTGGCCTTTCTTTGTAGGTATTTGATTTTAGGCTTGAGATAACGGCCACAATATCCCCGCCACCTATCACAACCTGTGCTTTTGAGTTAAGTGCGGATTTCAAAATTTGCTTTGTAGCTTTGTCACCACCATCTTCATATTTGCCAAGTGGTCCATTCCAAAGTACAAGCTTGGACTTTTTGATATATTGCTCGGCTACGTGCACACCGTTTGTACCCATATCTATAATTACATCGTCTTTGCTTACTTCATTTATTTTTTTATTTACCAATTTACTACCGGCCTTTGTGCCTCTTACCATTACGTCTTCCGGCAAGATAAGCTTTTTATTCTTTATAATTGCTTTTATACTACTGTCTTCTGAATCATCTACCAAAGATTTGCCTACTTCATATCCCTTGGCTTTCAAAAGATCATTCAAAAGTGCGCCTCCTACGAATACATAATCAGCTAATTTCAAGTACTTTTTCAGTAATGGAATCTTGGTTGAAAACTTTGACCCACCCAAAATAAACATAAACGGATGTTTTGGCTTATTAAAAACTGCTGAAAGATTTTTAACTTCCTCTTGGAGCTGGAGTCCTGCATAAGCCGGAAGCATTTTAGGTAACATTACTAGCGATGCGTCCTCACGGTGATCTACTGGGAAAGCTTCATTGACATAAAGGTCTCCAAGCTTTGACAGACTTAGTGCAAAAATCTTATCGTTATTTTTTTCACCACTCTCCTTTCTTAAATTCTCAAGCAAAATAACTTCACCATTTTTCATAGCAGATACTGCCTTAGCCACCCTATCTCCTATGACTTCTGGTATAAATTTTACTTTAATGTGCTTGCTCAAAAACTTTGCTACAGGTAAAACACTTTCATCCTCCTTGCTAAGATGGGTGGCTAATATGACTTTGGCTCCTTTTTTTACAAGATATTGAACCGTTGGTAATGTTTTTGTAATTTTAAAACCGTCTACCACTTTCCCATTCATAATTGGAGCGTTAAAATCAATACGCACAAAAACTCTTTTTCCTTTCAGATCTTTTAATTCTTTAATGCTTCGCATGTCTTTATTATTTCCAAAAATTTATTTGCGTCTAGGCTAGCTCCTCCGACAAGGGCTCCATCTATGTCTCCATTTTTCAAAAAATCATTTGCATTTTTTTCATTAAACGAGCCTCCATAAATTATCCTTGGCATTTCAATTTTCAAACCATATTTATCCACTAATACTTTACGTATATAAATAACCATTTCTCTTGAATCTTGTGGTGTAGCATCACGACGGTTTTGTGTCGTCGATAGTGCCCAGACAGGTTCATAGGCTATTATTACTTTAGAGACAGAACCTTTCTGTAAACCTTGTAAGCCCTCCTCAAGTTGAGCCTTGATGATGTCAAAATATTCGTGATTTTCGTCACGAGCACTTTCTCCGACACACATAATCGGTATCAAATTGTTTGCTAGCGCCATTTTTATTTTATTATTTACGTCAATATTAGTTTCCCCTAATGCTCTCCTTTCGGAGTGTCCAACTATTACATACTTCAACCCAAGGTTGGTAAGCATTAATGGAGAAATCTCTCCTGTATATGCTCCTTTTTCCATCCAAAAGACATTTTGTGCGCCTAGTGAAACTTTTTTTGATAATTTTTTAAGCCTTTCCAAGTATACAAACGGGGGGCATACTGCAATTTCAGTTTTTTTAATATTTTTCACACCCCTAGCAACCAAAACAAATAGCTTTTCTGCCTCCTTTTGACTTGCGGGGTTCATTTTCCAATTTGCGATAATTATCTTCTTTTTATTCATTGGAAAATTATAACACAGAAATTTACTTTATCTCCTTCCAGCTTTTTATCTGCCAAGCGCCAGAAGGACCAGTGGAAAAGAGGGTAGAAACTAAACCTTTGTTGTAGTTGACCACGATATTATTTTTTGCAATAGTCTTATACGCAGTAACAGCAGTGACATTTGCACTGTTTTGAATGGTTAAGTTGCCGTGAATGGCGTAGGCTAAAATGTCCCCACTTACACTGTTTTGTATGTTTATTGCATCAGTACTACCACCCCCTTCCCCGTTACTATTTTGAGAGATAAACACAACGTAAGACGTTTTGAAATTCGGATTACTATTTTGCCCTAAAAATGTAGCATTATTTGAAAGTGTGATTTTGCTACTTGTTGATACATTTGAACCATGCGCAATCACCGCCATACTTGCATCCATATTTGACGCACTTACTATAACAGTAGCACTATTGGAAATAGTAACATTTCCTTGGACTAATATTGGTCCAGTAAGTGTCACTGTGCCAGCAGTTATTGATAGATTACATGGGATAACTCTCGGCCCAATCGTAATGTTTGATGAAATCGAATAAGTACCACTTGGGCCCCCTGCACAAGTTTCACTTCCGCCAGCTATTGCCACATTTTCAAGAGCAGTTATCATGGCATCTGTCATTGGCAGTGGTACAGTAGGCTGGTCAACTGAGCCAGGATGACAATGTGAGTTACCAGCACAAGTAGCTACCCCACTGACTGTTGAAGTTCCAATACTTTGATAATAGGCGTCTTGATCTATGATTGAATTTGAAATATTGTGTGCATAGGCATTGCCTGAGAGGTGGACACCTGAGATACTGCCAGTTGCACCTGCTGAAATAACATCTCCTGTCACAGAGTTTGAGCCTGTGCCAGTTATGGTACCGCTAGCGTAAACGTTTCCGTCGATACTTGAGCTATTTTGCAAATTAATACCTCCTGCCCCCATTTGTACCCCATAGTGAAACGATGCGCCAACTCCACGTATAATTTTTATTTCATTTTTTCTAACTCGGTTGTTTCCACTCGAAGCCCCTACTGAGGTAATGGTTTTTTCATTTGCGTTTACGTCAGTCACTGTTGTGTCCACAGTGTTACTGTTTAACATAAAATACGTGGGTGAAACAATATTTTTGTTTGTCAAAAGTCTATAGTATGCATCTTCACCACCAACTTCAGCTACTGTAATACTAGAGCGTGAATCTACTACATCCGCATCATTTGTTGAAAACTGCCTAAGAACGGCATTTGTAAAACTCAAGGAAATTGAGGATATTATAAATATAAAAAACAAAGCAAATATTAGCACTGCTTGACCGCCTTGCCTTTTTGAAAAAAAATCTTCCTTTTTAAAATTGTTATACAACATATATTTAAAACTAATAATCACCTCTTAATACTACAGTATGATAAAAACTCTCAGGGGCACTTGAGGAAGATTCTGGCTTTGCCTGATAGTACATACGCACTGCTGAACCCTTGGCCGTAGTAATAAGTTTAAAATCAAGAGAGGAAACAACAATATTGTCAGGATTTAAGTTGCCAACAAGTACTAAAACCGTAGAAGGTGGAGTAGTTTCATACAACTGAATGTCCGTACCAGATAGTACAAATCTTATTTGCTTTGCAGAACCACTGTCATCTCTTGTGTCTAAAACTAAATCAGTTGGATTTATTGAATACACACCATTTGCTTGTCTTATTTCACGTGACATTCTTTGTATAATATTCACACTTTGAACCATGTCAGTATTGTTAGAAGAAATTTTAAATGCTTTTAGCATTGTAATTATAGTGTTGATAAGCGCTATAGAAAGTACGGTAAAAATTGCAAGATAGAACAAAAGCTCAATGATAGAGTAACCTGATTTTCTGTTGCTAAATTTACTTGTCATTATATTTTCATTAAATATATTGATAATATTTTTGTTACCGGAGTGCCCTCCTCATACCATGTGACATTTACAGTTACAGACCGTGAGTTTGGATCATAATAATATGAATATCCAGTTTCGTCATATATCTGCAGATCATCCTGTTTGGTCCCCGCTGAACTATCCTTTCGGTACGCATCATGAAAAATTATTTTTCGAGTAAAAATCCCAATATTTGTTGGGGTTTGCGACAATACCCAGTTTGTCCCATTAAAAACAGGATAGTATGGAACGCCAGTAGGAAAGTTTGCAGCAGAAACATTGTCCCAACTGTTGTCTCTCATAAGACGAGCCACTTCTGTAGCTTCTTCTGACAGATAACTTGCCTGTGCATTATGCAATGTTTGCCGAGAAAGTTTGTTTACACTATGAATAAAAGACATTGATGCCAATGCGCCAGCCACAACAATAGAAGCAGCAACTAAAATTTCTACAAGCATAAACGCTTTATTTTTTTGCAATTTAAAAGAATATTTTTTTGATACTTCGGTCTTCTTCATAAGTACAACAAGTACTTTACATTATACCCTATAAAATAATTTTTATTAACGATATCGAGTTGTCTTTACAATCCTTGCACAGCCACTGTGACGGCAAGCCAAGCATCAGTACCACCAGTGATGGTAAATGTGCCAGGATTCTCTGTTGCGGTGACTAGCTCCCTTCGTGCGCTAGCAAGGGTCGCACCATCAGTACCAGTTGGAGCAACATGTACAGTTATGCCATTTGTATAATTTGTAGGATATAGTGATGTTGGCCTTGTACTTCCCATGTTTCTACTGTTAAAGGCAAACCATAAAGTATTCTTTGATCCCCATGTAGGTGAAAAGCTTGGTGAGTCCGGGGTTGTACTGTTTCCACTTGCTACAGTACTAGCTTGTGGTGTACCTGTAAATCCGCTAATTCTAAAAGTCTGATGAGCGGATGGCTGGCCATTCCCTACACCAGTTGCAATGCTTATACTTGTCCCTCCAGGACTTGTGGCAATTTTATAACCGACCGAAAGTTTCGTTGATCCTAAATCTCCTAATGCTATTTCTGTCCAACCACTAGGCCAAACTATAGTGTTATTACTATCATCAAGAGCAAAAAATACTAAAATTAAGTCTCCTGTTTGTATGCCAGAAGGCAGGCTCACGGTATGATTTTCAGTATTATCTGGACTTGTACTGGTATTAGTACTTTGAACTACCGGAAATGAAGAACTAGCAGTCACATTAAAGGTAGCAGTCACACTTCTTGCCACTGTCATATTTACTACACACGTACTTGTACCAGAGCATCCAGAACCTGTCCAAGCAGCAAAGGTTGAACCACCTGCTGGTGTAGCGGTAAGAGTAACTTGGGTACCCGATACATAGTCATAATTACAGGTTGCGCCACAGTTAATACCAGTAGGAGCAGAAGTAACTGTACCTGTGCCTGTACCGTCTTTAGAAGTGGTAAGAGTGTAGTAGACCGGTGGAATAATATTAAACGTAGCCGTTACACTTCTTGCCGTAGTCATGTCTACTATACATGTCCCTGTACCAGAGCATCCAGAACCTGTCCAAGCAGCAAAGCTTGAACCACTTGCTGGTGTAGCGGTAAGTGTAACTTGGGTACCCGACACATAGTCATAATTACAGGTTGCGCCACAATTGATACCTGTGGCAGCAGATACGGTACCTGTACCTGTGCCGTCTTTGGAAGTGGTGAGGGTATAATTTGTTGGAGTTCCGCCACTTGAATTAAATGTAACCGTTACTGATTTAGCACTGGTCATACTAACAACACAAGTTGTGCCTGAGCCAGTACAACCACCACCAGACCAACTAATTGTTTCAGTTCCAGAAGGCGTCGCAGTCAAGGTAACAGATGCACCCGACACATAGTCATAATTACAGGTTGCGCCACAGTTAATACCAGTAGGAGCAGAAGTAA